>CAZAZA010000130.1:0-6093 GCA_964489495.1 uncultured Bacteroides sp. | reverse complement strand
TCGAATGTCGGGTGTGCGGACGGACAGGAGAACTCGATGAATCCGTTGTTGTCAACCATATTGGGTGTCACGACCTTGCCTGCCGTTCCCGCATCCTGGCTTATCATGTCGAGGAAGCCCTTGGAAGTGACCGTCATGCCGTTTCCTGTCCAACGCACAGTGGCGGTGTCACCCATGACCGGCATATTCGTCTTCACGAGCCATGTGCGGTTCATGATATGCCACAGCGTGTCGTTGGGAGAGGTGTATGTCTCCAGCGAGCCGCCATCATCGCCCCAGAACAGGAAACCCTTGTCCGGCATGCTGTTCCCGTACTCGCGTCCCATGACCAGCAGGTGCGTCTCTGACGGAAGTCCGTAGGCGTTCGCATTGTGATAGCTGTCGTTTTCCGGGAGGGATGCATACAACGGTCCTTCCTCGTAGGAGGTCGTCGATACCGGCTGGCGAAAATCCCATGTGCTGTTGCGTGCCACGGATGTCACCCTGTTGTGGT
Source organism: uncultured Bacteroides sp. (assembly GCA_964489495.1). GTDB lineage: Bacteria > Bacteroidota > Bacteroidia > Bacteroidales > Muribaculaceae > Paramuribaculum. The sequence continues at coordinate 5,600 of CAZAZA010000130.1, read as the reverse complement.
AGGCACCGGCTTCATCCCTGTCCCAAGCGAGGTTCCCGTCTCCGTCAAGATAGGAGTCGTTGAGCGTGACGCCGTACTTCATGGCGAGATAGCTTTCCGCCCTGCGCCTCTCACCGGGAGTGAGCAGACGGTTGTAGATGAGCAATTCTGGCGTATAGCCCTCGAAAACGTTGTTGCCGAAGGCGGATGTGTCGAACGGGCCGTTGAAATGCTCGTTGGTAGCACTGTATGTCCCGCCGATGGTCAGCGTTCCGTTCGGGCCGCCCCATATCGAGGTGTTGGGTGCCGCCGCTCGGTAATAGGTCAGTACCTTGGTGGCATGCTCCTTGAAAATGTCCAGCGTCACGGAATCCTTGCCCGTATGCCGCAGATCCTCACCTTCGGTATTTCCATAGTCAAGCGGCGCAACCGAGCCGGGGCGCACAATCTTGTCGTTGGTGACAAGGCTGCCGCCGCCGTCACCGCTTGCGACACCGTAAATGACAGATTCGTTTGTAAAGGAATAAGGGGCAAACACACCGATAATGGTAGCTTGCGTAAGATTGGAACGGAGAAGGTCGCCCCACTTCGGGGAGTCGCCTTTGGAGAAATCAATCGCCGGATTGAAGTTGAGAAACTTGAGCAGGCTCTTGTCCTGCGTGAAAACGTAAGTCCCGGCGGTGCGATTGTACGCATACAGTGATAATGAATCACCCGCAAAGTCGGACCAAAGGTAGCGACCTTGCAAATTACTGCTGACCGGTGCGGTCCTGAACCAGACATCCACGCCATCGTCGAATCCACCAGGGGACCGAGCGGGAAGCATGAGTGCCGATAACCCGAACAGGCCAGAAAAGAGAAGAGTCCTTTTCATAAGCGCAATGTGTTGAATTGTTATACATTATATTATTTGATTATATGTATGTCGGTTATCAGCGCGAAGTCACATTTTGGTCGAAGTAAACATAACCTGAGAAGTTGTATGACACTATGTCAATAGCAGTTCCGGTATGTTGATACTATTTCACCATTTTATATTCTATCCCTAATTTGGCGCAAAAATACGGTAAATAAAGTTTTCAACCAAGGGTAAAAGTTTTACGTAAAACTTTTTATTTATCTGATGTTCAATAACTTGAAAATTATAATGACGGCAAAGTTTTACATGGCTCCAAAAAGTTTTACGCAGCATCAAAAAACGGTATTTTTACCCCCCCCTAATTTCCATTTACTATTCCACAATGAATCCCCATCTTTAAGATTTTATGATTGTTGCATGGAATACTTATCGCAATAGCAAAATTTATTGTTGCACAAAAAAGAGTTCGATGCTACACCGAACTCTTTATATGCCTGGACAGGTGATAACCTATCCCGCTCTTGGAAACACCTTATATCAATTCCCTAACTCCCTCATTCACTGATTTGTTATGATTATCTGCAATATAAGCTACTCCCAAATATCAGCTTTTGTTTCCAACTTGTATGCCCATACAAACTCTGATGGATTATCGGGTATGTTTTTATTATAAACCCTTCCCGACATATCACAGTTTATGATGAAGATTCTCGTTACTCCATCGGATATATAATCGCTTTTGGTCGTTGGAGTAAAGCCAATTACAGTGGTTTTGCCATCCCAACCCATTTTGACATCGGCAGGCACACTTGCGGAAGTGTAATCCGCAGGAACTGCATACGTCCCTTTTTCGATTGAAAGGTTTTTATGGACTTTTACATATCTTCCTACATATATAGCCGGACTAACTCCATATTTCTCCCAGTTATTTAACAGATACTTTTTCCAATCAGTTTCAGGCTCCTGGCTGTCAAACCCATAAGCCCGTAAGCCAGTTGTTGACGCTCTGCTAACCGAACCGAACAAATTTTCTGATGCTTTTTCCGACATCATGACTACATCATCAACTTCGGCAGCATCCACGGTATAGGTGGTCGTGTCTGAAAGGACAACTACATCTCCGTTGGAAAGATGTATCATTTCAGGTTTGGCGTTACTCAAAGCCTCTTCAATAGGCTCATCTGTTGAGTTACATGCACTCAACATAAAGCACAAAACTGTGCAGATGGCGGGAGTCAATCCCATCCATCGTCTCGGACTAAAAATTCCCATGTTAATATATCTTTTTTATTATCAGTGAATGAAGGTACCTCGCAATTTATACTGCTCCGCTCTGAATCGTAACCGATATACCGAACACCTGTGATTAACATACTCACATTTTGATCGGGGTTGTTATATACCCGAAAGGTTCTTTGTTCTATATCAGGACAATATCCCATATAATGTCCTCCATACTTGGGAACGATTCTTAAGCCTATCGGAGGCATCGAAGTGTATTTTACATACACTTTTGTCGCAATATAATAAGCCTTGCCGGACTCCAGCCCGTAATCGCGGATCCACTCACCGAATTTTGCAATTTCCCAGCTTCCGATGAAGGATTGATTATACCCTGTCACCTTACCCTCTGAATCGTCCTGATACTCCATTTCTTCTATTTCCGAATAATCGTATGAACGAGCAAAGGCAAATGAAACGCCATGTACAAAACTGTCCTCGTCAGTATAATACCTTTGCGACGAATTGGTAGTTATGGTATGCCCATCTCGCATGGTTACGGTTATTGTGTCATCTTCAGATTCACAACCACAAAACAGGAAAGCCACAACAAATAAAACCAAATGAAATTTCAAGCTGTATTTTTTCATGTTGGACTCACATCATAAATAAATGCTGTAAAATGCTTTCACCTTGAGAATGAGGATAAGGCACGAAGCAGACGACTAATAATAGTATCAGAAATATGGCAACTATTATTACCGTTCCCCATCGAACTAATGCGGGTGGTATTTCGCCTAAAAGATTACGAACTTTCTCTGAATGCAATTCAATATCACCGGATCTTTGTTTTTCCATTTTATTATTCTTAATTTATTGACACTAATTATATTAAGTTTTAGTTTCCAAGTTCAAGTTGATTTTTGACCAGATTGTAGTATGCGCCTCTCTTTTCAATAAGAGAAGCATGGTTACCAGTTTCAACTATCTTTCCTCCATCGACAACAATTATTTGATCTGCGTTTTTAACTGTAGATAAACGATGTGCCACTACGACAACTGTACGCCCTTTATAGAACTCATCCAAATTCTCTACTATCGCCCTTTCGTTTTTGGCATCAAGGGAATTTGTGGCTTCATCCAAGAAGATGAAATCCGGATTCTTATAAACGGCACGGGCTATGAGGATGCGTTGCTTTTGTCCTTGGCTCAACCCGACTCCGTCTTTACCGATTATAGTATTATATTTTAGCGGAAGTCCTATCACATAGTCATGGATATTTGCTATTTTTGCAGCTTGTTCAAGTCGTTCCACATCTATCTCGCCGTCATCGACAGCAATGTTCCGGGCGATGGATTCTGAGAATATCACTCCATCCTGCATTACCACTCCACAATGGCGACGCCACCACTTGAGGTTGTATTCATTAATATTACGTCCGGCTATGGAGATTGAACCTGCCATAACACGATAGTAACCGAGCATTAGTTTGATTAGTGTAGTTTTTCCACTTCCAGATGCTCCTACTATGGCAGTCACTTTCCCCTCCGGAATGTTGAAAGACACACCATCAAGCGTTTTCTTCAAAGCATGAAGATCGTATTTGAAATCGATGTTCTCAATGTCGATTGATTTTTCTGCATCAAAAGTTTTTGCCTGATTTTCTTTTGATTCTTCATTCTTACCTTCGTGAATCTCGTTAATTCTTTCAAGAGAAATTTTTACATCCTGCAAAGAGTATATAAATGACATAAACTGCTCGACCGGAGAGTTAAGCTGCCCAACGATATATTGGATAGCAAGCATTGCGCCCAAAGTAATCTGGCCGTTTATTACAGCAGTTGCCGCAAAAACGGTTATCAGTATGTTCTTGATCTCGTTAATGAATACAGAACCTGCCTCCTGTGTCTGTTGCAGTTTCAACGACTTCATTTGGACATTAAACAAGTCTGCTTGTGTATCTTCCCATTCCCACCGTCTGCGCTGCTCACAATCCTGCAACTTTATTTCCTGCATTGATGTAATGAATTGGTATGTCTTATTTTGATTAATCGCTTGCTGCTCAAATATCTCATAATCAATTACTTTGCGACGCCGCAGAAATGAGAATATCCATAATCCGTAAATAATGCTTCCCATAATAAAAACGCCAAAAATTACTTTGTTATATATCAACAGAACAATACCAAATATAATGAAACTCAAAAATGTGAAGATAACATTCAGAACTTGCCCTGTGAGGAAATTCTGAACACGCGAGTGGTCTTCAATACGTTGCAATAAATCTCCCATCAGTTTTGTGTCAAAAAAAGCCATAGGTAATTTCAACAACTTGACAAAGAAATCACTTACTAATGAAATATTTATCCGCATGGAAATATGAAGCAACAACCAGCGTCGTATAAAGTCCGTGGCTGTACGTCCAATAACAATCATAAGTTCTCCTAACAATACAAGCCAAATAAATCCAATGTCATCGTATTTTATGCCTATATCAACGATTGATTGGGTCAGAAATGGCATGATCAGTTGAAGTAAACACCCCAATAAGAGACCTAAGATAATTTGAATAAGATTTGTTCTATATTGCAGTAAGTAACCAAATAAAAATTTGAAAGAACGTCTCTCTTCTTGCACTCCCGCAACATTTCTTTCTCCAAATTTTTCTGTGGGTTCAAGAATCATAATAATGCCTTTTTCTTCTCCATTCAAAGTTGAACTAATCCAATGCTTCTTAAACTCCTCCAATGAATAGCACATTAATCCTTTACCAGGGTCTGCTATATAGAATTTCTTTTTGCTCTTTACTTTGTATAAAACAACGAAATGGTTTTGATTCCAATGCAATATGCTTGGCAGAGAAATGGTGACTAATTGCTCAATAGAAGCCTTGCCGTATACTGAATTGAATCCTATTTTTTCTGCAGCGTTTTTTATTGCGAATAGCGACACACCTTCAGTTGAAACACTACATAGCTTAGAAAGTGCTTCAATACTATATGCGTTTTTATAATATTTGCAAATCATTGCCAAACAGGCAACTCCGCATTGCATTGCATCCAATTGTTTAACAAAATGAAATCTCATTTTTATTATTTAGCAGTATTAATATTAATCAAACCTGAATCTTTATCAGAGTTACTGATACGCTTTCCTACGTGACCACGAGATTTGCCTTTGTAGAAATAGTAGGTGAATTTCAAGGATACGAGATTCTTGAAGTTGTTCCACTTAGTTTCTTCCGAATAGCTGAAGCCGTTGATGTCAGCATAGATTTTTGATGGATTCGGATTGTAAATATACTCCAAGCCTACTGACATTGATTTGAATTTGTAAAGTATCGAAGCACTCATATTGAATCCCATACGAGTGTGTATGTCACCATCGACCAATGTCATCGGCATGTTGCCGTTCCACATAAGCTGCCAGTTCTTTGGCAGGAACTGAACACCGATGCCGGCATTATGGAGATTATGCTTCACAACCTGATTAGGTGTTCTGTATGTTGAGTATTCATAGTTGTAGAATGGTTGAATGACA
>CAZAZA010000129.1:0-6365 GCA_964489495.1 uncultured Bacteroides sp. | reverse complement strand
GTGTACCCAATTATGAACTTGCTGTATTGGCTATTGTTATCCCGAACTCGCGTTATTAGCATTCTCTCTACCTTTTATTCCATCTCTTCTAAGCTTGTCCTCTGTTTGAGTAGCACGGAAAAGGTCAATCTCTTACGGCTATGGATATCTTGACGATCAAGTCCTCCATAAAGTCCCTTATAACCGGCATTCTGAAATATACCATAATCCTTATTGGTTATAACTCCTGCCTCTTTTGCCGCACTCGCAAGACGAGAATTATGTTTTTTCATTTCACCTCGAAGGATAAGTCTTTTCTCTTCCTCTTCAGTAAAAGTATTATCTAGATATTTCTCTGCTCTGCGTGTCTGTATCGCAAAATATGTTTGAGCCTGTGCAACAATAGTTTTAGTGGGATCAGCGTTCTGCACGGTTAAATAACATACGTAACGGCTCATAAGCCACGTTTCTATCTCTCTTTCAGCACCTTTACCTATCTGAATCATTTCGTTAAAGTCAACGAAATGATTTAGATAGGTAAAGGTCCTGAAAGATAGGTATAAACGCTACTGTCAGGCCGAAATCATATTTTCTCCTCAGCGGCTGATTTATTGGCGCACGAACTGTACAATGCGGTTCAAATATTGTTGATTCCCAAATCGCATAAAAACATGCGGATTGTGGGGTTGCGGCATCTTGCCGCAACCGGGTTGAATATGGTATTAAATGATTTGAAATCACCATGTTCGCTTGGGCCGCGGCATGCCGACGACCCTACAATCATGCGGCAACCTGAATTCGATGCGTAATGCGTAATTCAATGCGGGTATTCTCCTCCATCTTGACATCGACGGTCCGTGCGGGCGCGTTACTTGATGTCGTTCGAAATGTTCGAGACGAACTTAACGAACTTAAACGTATTTTTTTTGTTCTAATATTGTAGAATGCGAAATTATTCCTAACTTTGCATTAGAAAAATACCCTTCGTAACTGAACGGCTACGTGAAAAGTGCGTAGCTCACGAGTGTAGGTTACGCGGGTTATTTTTTTGCCCTTTTGGTTCGAGACGTATCTCTGGTATGATATTTGGGAATGAAACTCCAATGGCGATAGACCTGAGTCCAACTATCAGATGGAATCCGAATTGGGGTAGTTACGCCTATGTTAAAATTAGGATAAATATCTCTAATCCGTTCGTTAATATGCTTGTATAGCTTCAATTTTACCAAAGTTCTCTTGCCAATCTTTTTTTCTCCCTCAGTTTTTAGTTTGTCTTTCTCATTTAATTTGAAACAAATTGCTCCGAGTATTACATCCATAAATTGAAGTGGAAGATGCTGCTTTGAATTTACCTCTACTATTCCGTCATCTGCAATTTTTAGACCTTTTCTTCTAAGAACAGGATCATTAGCCAGACTTCGTATGTGTGAAAGAAATTCATCGCGTTCATCTTGACGCAGCGGAATTTCATCAATAAATAAAGACATTGAATCCAGTTCTTCATCAGCATAAGGTAATCCAAATGCAAATTTTATAAACTGATAGTAATGCATCTGATAATCTGCCTTCTTTTCTTCAGGTGTGAGTCGTGAGGCAGTAAACTGATTATGTCTGAAGAATATACGAATTTTCAGCTTATCTTCTTTCGCAAGGTCGAATAACTCATCAACCACGTGCAGGTATTTTTCATAATGATATTCATTGACTTTCTGCCATTTAACCTCATCATTTATGCCCGTTTCGTTCACGATGGAGCGCATGCGCTCCATCACCTCACGATAGTGCCTGGAGTGAACTAATATGCCGCCGTAGAAATTTGAATAAAATTCTCCATGACGATCACTTTCATCGAGCCATATAAATATCATAATCTCTTATTATATATATGACTGCGAAGTTACTAAATATCCCTGAATTTGAGCGTCCATTTCGTGTAATAATGGGGGCGGATACAAGGTAAAATATCTTCATTAGAATGTGATTTTAGGCATTTCAGTAATTTTTGGTTGCGATTTTTCAATGAAATTGGGTGACGGGCCCGCAAGCCAACCGTATGACAACCGTGTGAGCCTTGTGGGTTTATGAACCATGTTCGCTCCGGCCGCGGCATGCCGACGACCCTACAGAGGCGGGTGTGTGCATTTGGGTTGATTTAAAATAAATTCGTCGAAATAAGCCGGAAGTATCGAGAATTTGTTCTACCCTTGCAGCAGGAATGCACGCGAATACAAAGTTATTGTAGACGACTTAATCATAGGAGAAAAAATCATGGCAAGACCAATAGCTGAAACACCAATTCTTACAGGAGAAGATGCTGTACGCTTTGAGAAACTCAGAATCGAAGTTGAGAGTCTCAGCAAGGAACAACGTGCCGAAAATACAAGGAAACTCAAAGAAGCGGTAGAAAAAGCCAAAGAGTACATTACCATCTGCTTATAAAAGATGAAACTTGTAAAACTCACACCGGCTACCGAACTCGCAGGGTTTGATTGTGGTGATGAAGATTTGAATAATTTTCTTGTCGAGGATGCTAAAGGTTTCCTCGACAAACGTATTGCCACGTCCTATATTCTTGAAGATGATGGCAATATTGTGGCCTATTTTTGCCTCTTAAATGATAAGATAAGCCGTCAGGATGTAACGATGTTTTTTAATACGTGTCGGGCTTTGTTTTCATCATAGAAAACCAGTCCTTCCGATTTAAGAAGCTTTATCTGCTCGTCAACTGAGATTTGTGGTCGGTCGTATCGTGGAAGTGTCATAAAAATAAAAAACTTACCCTGAGCGCGCTGTTCTAACGGGAAGCGGGGTAAGTATGTTACTGCAAATTTAGTGCTGAGATTTATCTAACGCATCTAATGAAGCAAGCGTCAGCACCAGCAACTGAAGCTTGGTTGATTGGGTAGAAGTCAAATGTGAAGTAATTGATGTCCCAACCAACAGTGACATCCATTGTTGAATCAAACCCAGTGACACCGTTTACGACTTTATTTATCCAGTATATTCCTCCCGGTCTGCGGAAAATATCGAAGAATAGCGGTGCACCATTTACACCATTAGGATACATGCCTGTTCCGCTTGCTTTTACATTAAACCATCCCCATCGAGCGTTCACGCAATAGCGCAAAACGCCATGATAACTTTCTGAGTTCTGGTCTGTGTATTTAAAATTCCAAGGATTGTCAGGATAAACTGGGTATTTGTCATTTCCTGTTACGTCAGGACCAACATCCCAGCGAATTTCCATTTCATGATCAATTCGTTTGTGCAGAATATCTTTTCGATGACCGTAACCTGATGCTCCTATTGGGAAAAATATATGTTTACCAGTCTTCTTATTATAGACAAAACATCCTCGCATACCTCCGCTATTATTGTCATAATCATAACCATATGCCTCACTGACTGACGATGATGTACCAGTTGCTTTTGCACAATACAATATCCCGTACCCCTGTTCTATTAAGGGATTTTGATATAATTGTTTATAGTCATTGAATGAGGCAATTCTTGCACCAGATAGAGTAGGACCTGAAAATTCAGCATTGAGGTTGTTGCTATCTCCTACTCCATAACTATTCCACTCAGTCACGTTCATGGCGTTACCCTTGAAATCATCAGGCTGGACGTTAGTCCAGTTGGGATTGCCTGAATTATTCTTGTTTTTAAGGGCATCAATACCATTCCAATTATTCCATTTGAACAATGAACCTTCGTCGCACGGTTCGCTTGCAAGTTCCGATTGGCTCTTCATATTCATCGGATACCAACTGCAACCTCCGTCAACGAGCTGCACGGGCGCATCACCGGCCTTGACAAATATCAGATGGTAACATGAGGAACTGTTGTATTCAACTCTCACAACAGCATCACCATCTACTCCTTGGAAGTTTATATTGAAAGCTACTTCTTCACCCGTACTGCCGCAGACTGACTCTACAGGTATATGTTCTGTGACTTCTGTAAGATTGTCAGAAAGTTGTGATACACGATATGTATAATCGATAGTCTCTTGTTTAAGGGGACTCTTATCTAAACTTTCCAATTTGATTACATTTTGCCCTCGCATAACATATGCTTTCCATGATCCCTCAGAGGTCAGATTATCGAAATCGGGATCACTCTCGTCATCACGGACTTTAAGTTCTACTTTAAATGTCTTCGTGCTACCTGATGATGCATAAACACCTTTTGGATTTACAATTCGTTTGACCTGGTTAATATCGATCAATTCGGTAGTATATGTTCCCCCATTACTAAGGTATGCGGTGAATTGTACTTTTGCATTACGAGTATAGGCTTCATAAGGATTATTTCCTGTGAATGCAGATTCTTTTATAAGCTGTTTAGCGCGAGTGTACATGGGAATTCTGAATTTATACACATTGCCATCGCTGTTTGACGAGACCTGTACAGAAAACTTGTCTGATTCAAGTACTTTGTTAGGATCAGTATTTGCATTCGGGACAGTACCCTTGAATTTGTATGTTCCTGTCTGTATTCCGCCGGTTACATTATTGAAATACCATCGTTCCCCCCTTTTAGGAACTTGGTCATAGACAGCCTGATTTGCTGTCATGTTACAACCGGAGACATTGTTATCTGTAAGCGTATACACCGTCTTAGTGGTTTTATGGAGCGACAAGAAGCCATTGTACTTATATTTGACAGGGTCGTTTGCTGGATACCAATAGGTAAGAGTACCGGGATTTGCCGGAGCCCATCCGTTTGATACTATTTCACCCTTTAGCCCTACGACATAAACACCTGGCTCAGTATTCACTTGAATAGGATATCCCATCGAATGGTTGTAAAGATACGAGACATAATATGGATTCGCACCCTCAATGCCGGGAGTTCGCGAGTACTCAATATGCCAATCCACATCATTGGCATATTTGTTGAAATGCATTGTCAACTTATAGTGATAATTACGCTCGGCGTTGAAATCAGTTTTATTATCTTTACCAAGCATGAATCTGTATACAATGTCACCTTTAGTAACATCTCCTACATTCTTGGATTCATAATAAGCTGTGACTTCAATGTAAGTACCGTGTATTTTGTTATCCTTATAACCGGTATTTGACGGGTCTTTTTCCGGTGTACCGTCAGGTTTTGTATTTCCATCAGGATACGACGGTTTAGGGTTGTTTGGATCTATTTGGTCTCCTGTGACAATCTGAAATTTATCAGAAGCTGTACCATCGACACCCTTGTCCTGCATATTTTCGTAGAAATATAGAGCCCTTGTTGTTTCTGTGTGCTGTGCGGCTATCTTTTCGGTCAGGCTCAGGGCTTCATTCTCTGCTGCAGCTTCGTCTGCTCCCCACACCGGATGACCCTTTGTTATACGAGCTTTGTATGTTTCATTATATGGCCCGGTTGTACCGTAGATTATGGTCTGTCCTTCGGTAATCAGTTTTTTAGTGTCATTCGGAACGTTCTCCTTACCTATAAAGCAAGAATCGGGTATATCTTTTATCTGAACGGATTTAATGTAGATATAGACATCCTCGTTGAGCCTTGATCCATCAAAAGCCACGGTGACTTTTGAGGCAAGACGACGCACCCAAGCATGCAACGAAACATTTTCGCGGTTCACTGTTATCAGGTCGGCATTGAATCCTCCGCAATTGTTTTTAGTCGAAAAGTATCCGAACATCTGATTATTAAGTGAAATATTGTCTTCATCCCATTTCATTCTCAAATTTTTGAGGTTGTTCGCGTTCTTAATAACATCATCAGTGAAAAATGATTCCGGAACATTGGCTATGGCGTAGATATAATATCTGCCGTAATGTATGTTAGGTATCGCTACTTTTGCACGTCTCGTAGTCTTTTCAGCACGATGTTCTCCTGTTGCATCTGGGTCCTCAGAAGGGGATGACGGTCTGTCAGATGGGTTATCAGTGATATTACTAGTCTCAAATTCGCCATCATTTAGATAAACCTTACGATACAAATTTCCATTCTCATTATAAAAAATCAGACACAACGATTCGATTTCTTTGATTGCGTTGCCTTCCGTTCCTCCCTCAACGGCGCGGCTGAGAGCCGCCTGCAGGGGCGTGAAAGTGATTTCAGCAGCTATTGTGGCTTCTCCTTCTCCAATGAACGAGGGATCATATATGCGCTCGTCCTCACACGACGAAAGTCCTATGAAAAGAAGAATGAAAGCGAGTATGTAGTATAATCTTATTTTCATTTATCAGTATAAACTAAGAAGTTAGATTTATATTAATCTCTGTCAATTCCGAAGTCTGGGTTAAGCCAGACACCGGAGTATGGAACTACATCGACTTCCACATCGATGGTTTCGTCGGATTTCTTGATGGTGAACTTGTACCAGTTGTTGCGGAGGATGTCAAGCTGTTTAGTTGGCC
>CAZAZA010000128.1:0-6469 GCA_964489495.1 uncultured Bacteroides sp. | reverse complement strand
GTCGGTGCGCAACGGCGATGTGGGCTGAAGGAGCACCACGCAGTCGAAGTCGATGCCATGTTTCAAGGCATACTCCATAGCGTCGATAATCACCTCCCGGGTGCCGGAGGTGTCGGTGGCGAGTGCCGCCGGACGCATGTAGTCGACGGGCAGTCCGCACACATCGCGGGCCACCCGCGCTATTTCGGGGTCGTCGGTCGAGAGGATGATATGGCTGTCGTCGGGGGCGAGCCGCCTGGCGGTGTCGATGGAGTAGGCTATCAGCGGACGCCCGTGGAGCGGTTTTATGTTTTTGTGCGGAATCCCCTTGCTGCCTCCCCGGGCGGGAATCACGTAGAGCGGTGTCGGAGTCTCAGTCATGGTCATAAAAATGTTTGGTCCTCAGTTGCACGGGGTCGGCCTGCGCTATGGCCGACACAATGAGCCGGAGTGTGTCGGGACGGTAATACGGATTGGATGTTTCGCGGGCCTTGCGTCGGCCTTCGTCGCTCAGCGCAAATGTTATGGCGCGGTAGATCGACATGGTGTCGGCGGCGCAGTGCGTCACCGAGTCGGCGGCTAAGCGTGCGCGCTGACGCGGGCCGATGTCGACTGTGGGTATATGCATCGAAGGCACTTCCACTATACCGCTCGACGAATTGCCTACGACGGCTCCGGCATAGCGGAGCACTGACAGATAGCGTCGCTGTCCGAGCGACGGGATGACCCGCACGCGTCCGGGCATCTCGCGTCCGAACGCTTCGATCATGTCGATTATCACCCGTCCGTCGGCATCATTGTTAGGGTAAGTGATAAGGAAGGATGTTGTCGGCGGCAGCATCCTGAAGGCATCGAGCATCGCGCCGCATACGTCGGCTGTCGGCGTGGGGTCAAGGGTGGCGGGATGCAGGGTCACGCACAGGGTCTCGGGCCCGAGCTTTATGCCGAGGTCGCTTTCAAGTTGGTCGTGAGGAAGCGGCTCCACGTGCAGGGCGTTGTACACGCCGACGGCTCCGGTGTTGATCACGCGGTCGGGCTGTTCGCCCATGGCTATCACGCGGCGACGATATGGTTCGGTTGCGGTCAGGTGGAGGGCCGAGAGCTTGGTGATGGCGTGGCGCATGGCGTCGTCGATAGCACCTTCGGAAATCTCGCCTCCGGCGATGTGGACTATAGGAATGCGCATCAGCGCGGCGGCCTGGGCGGCGGCCAGCATCTCGTAGCGGTCGCCAAGCATCACGGCCAGGTCGGGACGCAGACGCTCGAAAGCGTCGGCCATTCCGGCCATGCACTGTGCTGCGGCGCGGGCGGTGGAGGCCGGCGAGTCGTCGCGGGCGGTGTCCATAGGCACACGGGCGCTGACGGTCAGCCCGTCTCGCTCGATCTCGTTGACGGTCATGCCGTACAGCGGGTCGAGGTGCATGTTCGATGCTATTATCTGCAACTCTATGCCGGAAGTCGCGTCAAGACACCGGGCTATCGGCGACAACAGACCCCAGTCGGCTCTGGTGGTCGTCACTATGCATACGCGTTTATTCATCATTCAACGTATTGATATGCAAAATTAGTAAAAAACCGCCGCCGCCTCGGACAATTTAATGAAATTTCGCGTAATTTTGCGCCGTTAAATTTAATCAGGCATTGATGGATACCTCTATCACACCATCTTTATCGTTCGTCAAGATGCACGGCATCGGCAACGACTATGTTTATTTTGACTGTGTGCGCGGTCCGGTACCCGCCGACCCGTCGCGCCTGTCTGTCCTTATCAGTGACCGCCATACAGGAGTCGGTGGCGACGGCATCATCCTTGTCGGCCCGTCGTCGGTGGCCGACTTCTCGATGCGGATCTTCAACGCCGACGGCTCCGAGGCCCGCATGTGCGGCAACGGTATACGCTGTGTAGGCAAGCTTGTCTATGACCACGGACTGACGCGCCGTACGTCGCTGGCGATCGAGACGCTGTCGGGCATCAGGCACCTGACGCTTCATCCGGATGCCGACGGCATTGTGCGCTCAGTTACGGTCGACATGGGCGAGCCGCGTTTCCGGCCCGACGAAGTGGGATGCGCCCGGGTCATGACCGGCGAGGAAGTCGAAGGATTCCCGGGCGTGAGGCTCACGGCAGTGTCGATGGGCAACCCACACGGGGTGATTGTGGTCGATTCGGCCGAACGCGCCGATGTCCACGGGCTCGGCCCGCGCCTGGAGGCTCACCCTATGTGGACCGACAGGGCCAACATCGAGTTTGTCGAAGTGCTGGACCGCGACCGCATCCGCATGCGCGTGTGGGAGCGCGGGTCGGGTGAGACAATGGCCTGCGGAACCGGCGCATGCGCCTCGGCGGTGGCCTGTGCTCGGCTTGGGCTTACGGGCCGCAAGGTAAGCGTCGGTCTGCCGGGGGGCACGCTCGACATATGCTGGGACGAATCCGACAATCATGTGTATATGACCGGGCCTGCTGCCGAGGTGTTTTCCGGTAGTGTCAATCTGAAAAATCTTGAGTCATGATCAAAATCAACGACAATTTTACGCGTCTCTCCGAAAGTTATCTGTTTTCCGACATAGCGCGCCGTGTAAAGGCTTATTCCGAGGCTCATCCGGAGGCCGAGATAATCCGCATGGGCATCGGCGACGTCACGCGGCCCATATGCCGTGCCGCAGTCGAGGCGATGCACCGCGCCGTCGACGACGAGTCGTCGGCCGCCACTTTCCGTGGCTACGGGCCTGAACAGGGCTATGATTTCCTGCGCGAGGCCATCGTTCGCTGCGACTATGCCGCGCGCGGGCTCGACATAGGCGTCGACGAGGTGTTTGTGAGCGACGGCGCGAAAAGCGACACCGGGAATATAGGCGACATACTCGGCCGGTCGAATCTTGTGGCCGTCACCGACCCGGTCTACCCGGTGTATGTCGACACAAATATAATGGCCGGACGGCGCATCGTCTACCTGCCGTCGACACCTGCCAACGGATTTTGCCCCGCGTTGCCGGATGTAGTGCCCGACATGATATATCTGTGTTACCCCAACAATCCCACCGGGGCGTCGCTCACACGGAAGCAGCTTAAGGTATGGGTCGACTATGCCCTTCGCCATCGCTCGCTCATACTTTTCGACTCGGCCTATGAGGCATATATTTCGCCGGACTCGGCAGATGTGCCGCATTCCATCTATGAGGTAGAGGGTGCGCGGAAGTGCGCCGTCGAGTTCCGCAGTTTCTCAAAGACGGCCGGATTTACCGGACTTCGCTGCGGTTATACGGTGGTGCCACGCGACTTATACGGGGTCGACGAATCGGGTCGCGAGGTCAGCCTCAACCGATTGTGGCTGCGCCGGCAGACCACTAAGTTCAATGGTGCGAGCTACATCACCCAGCGTGCCGCAGAGGCGGTCTACACCCCCGAGGGGCGTAGCCAGATACACGAGACTATACGCTACTACATGGACAATGCCGCCCTGCTTCGCCGTGGACTTGCCGACTGCGGCCTCAAGGCTTACGGGGGAATCGACGCTCCCTATGTGTGGGTGGCGACTCCCGAAGGCATGAGCTCCTGGGATTTCTTCGACGAGCTGTTGCGTCGCGGCATCGTGGGGACGCCCGGATGCGGGTTCGGCCGTTCGGGCGAGGGTTATCTGCGTCTGACGGCGTTCAACACCCGAGAGAACACGCTCCGTGCCATCGAGCTGATGCAGCGTCGGTGAGTGTTTGGCTCAGTGAAAAAGCAGCCGGGGTGCATCCTTGTCGGACGCACCCCGGCTTTGTTTCGGAGTTTAAGCAAACCTTGCGGATTACTTTCTGATACCGAGCTCCTTGCGGGCGATAATCGCACGGTAGCGGTTGATGTCTTTCTTTACGAGGTAGTCGAGAAGACGGCGGCGCTTGCCTACGAGAGCCTTAAGGGCACGGGCGGTGGTATAATCTTTGTGATTTGACTTGAGGTGCTCAGTCAAATGAGCTATACGGACAGAGAATAATGCAATCTGCGCTTCAGGTGAGCCAGTGTCAGTCTTGCCCTTACCGTATTTCTCAAAGATTTCAACTTTTTCTTCAGAATTCAAATGCATTCTTTCGGATTATTTAAAAATGAGTGAAAATATTTTTTAGCGCACAAAGGTACGACTTTTTTTTGAAAAACCGATTTCGCCACCAAAAAAATTTTCAATGCGCATTACCGAAGGATTACTTTGGTGCGCTGGTTGTTGCGGCAGCGGATATAGATGCCGGGGGTGACGTTTTCAGGATTTACGCGGACACCCTGGAGATTGTAGTACTCAACAGCCTCCTCGTTGCCGCTGTCGGTCCCGACCTCGCTGATAGCGCTCGACGAGGGGATAGTCTGCACCACGTTTTCGATAGCATTGGTGCGGGCATTAATCAGATATGCGACAAAACGGCAGTCGTCGATTTTGCAGTTTTCGGGGAAATCGAGAGTGACGGAGTGGGCATACGTCTCACCGGGGGTGAGAGTTTCGGGATAGATGTCGGCCATACCCATTGCTTCCGTGGAACTTACGGCAACGTCGTCGTAAATCACCGAGCATGGATTTCCGAGGTTCTCAAATCCTCCCATCGGAGTGCCCGAACCGGCATAGGAGTTCAGCTGCTGGTAAGGACCCACCTTGTCCTCAACAATCACATATGCTATCTTGTAGCGTTCGCCGAAATCATCGAAGAAGAATTCAGCCTTGGAGGTCATGTTTGCCTGACGGCTTTCATCGTCAATCACCACGTCAAGACCAAGTCTGGAATAGGCCGGAACGTCAATCCGCGACATAAAGGCTGCGTCAAGGTATTCAAACTGCGGGTCGGTGGCTACCGCACGGTCGATGACGGCATAGGGCTGTGCGGGAATGAAGGATGATGAGAACTGTTTGTAAGTGCTAATTCCCATCGGGTCGTTTTCATGTACGGAAATCTGGACGAGACGCGGATTTCCCTCATACTTTTCTTTCATCCTGTTCATGCCGACTATGCCTCGCGGACACCACTGGCAGGTAGTGCTGCCGCTCTCCTCTATGAGTACGTTACGGTCAAAGCCGCCTGTCTCGCCTGTCAGTGACAGCATGAATTCTTTCTGGGAATTGTCAGACGGGTTGTTGTCTTCCACTCCGTTCACCCTGGTGGCTGTTACCGCAACCGGAACGACACCGTTCTGAGCATACGTTGCTTCAAGGCTGCATTCGGCAGTAGCGCCATAGGCGAGGGCCGGGGAAATCTCCAGGTCCTGCATGGTCGGCTCACCGCTTCCCACGGTTGTCTGAACGGTTATGCCTGAAACTTCATTGAAGCCACGGTTGGTAATCCTGAATTTGTAGCTGAACGTATTCCCGGGCTGAATGGTCTGGGGAATGGAGAGAGTGTGCAGGTGGACATCGTTTTGCGGCAGGCTTTTGCTCTGTAGCTTAAGCCATATGCAGAGGTTGCCGTAAAAACCGTGGTCGTTTTCCAGTTTCCAATCGCCATCGTCCAGACGGCTGATAGCGTCATTGGTGTAGACGGGCAGTCCTCTGTTATTGTCGACAGGCCATAATGTCGAATAGCCGCTACTGTTATTGTCGTCAATGTGGATGTACCATCCGAATACCAGCTGTTCGTCGCCCGGCTCGACTACGATCGGTTCTTTGAAATCGTAGGTGATAAGGGCTGCATCATTGTACTTTTCAACGGGGATCTCGTCTGTGAAAACATCTTCTCCGTTCAGGCCGTTACGAACAAAGATATGGATCGTTTTGGCACTCATGTCGCGTATTATGCCATGGTAGAACTCAAGTGTCTTGACCGAGACACCGGCATACTGTGTGCGTTCTGTCGCTCCGAGCCAGATTACCGAACCTGCGTCAAATACTTTGGGAGGCCACCAGCCGGTCGCCTCAGTGCCGGCCATGCCCAAAGACTTTACCGGTGTTCCGGCATCGCCATAACGCTGGATATCGCCATCGTCGGAATCAGAGTTGTCGGCCAGGACGTACTGTGGAATACACAGGGCCAATAAAGCAAAAAGGAGTAAAAATTTTTTTAACATAGCTGAATTATTATAAATGCATGATTAGTAATGCTTAATTAGCCTCGCTCAATGCGTAATGCATAGTGCGTAATGCGTAATTGTCTACAAGTATGCTGCTTTTATAGGGATTTGATTTCGGATTCAGACAAACCGGTCGCAGAAGATATGTCAGATGTTGACATACCTAACTTCTTGAGATTACGGGCGATTCTATGCTTTTCGTTGGTTTCACCTTCCTGTCGACCTTTGTTGAATCCTTTTCCGAAGCCACGTTCCTCACCCTTAAGGTCAGCGTATGCGAGTTGGTTTGTGATGTCGCGGTATGCTTTGAGGTCGGCGTCGTATGCTCGGCGCTCCTCGGTGTTCAGGCTGGCGTATTGCGCTTCGCTCAATGCGTAATGCATAGTGCTTAATGCGTAATAGTCTTTACCGAAATCGGTGAGCGGGTTTATGTACTTTGACATGGCGCGTCGGGGTTAGTTT
>CAZAZA010000127.1:0-6477 GCA_964489495.1 uncultured Bacteroides sp. | reverse complement strand
AGCAAGAATAAAGGTAACGTTCGATACATTTATTTTCTATCCCACTAATTGGGATATATATTGTATCATTAAGAAATTTACATATGAGAGAAGTATAAATTCAGCTACGAATACGACTACTTACACGGTAAAATCATTATCTAACGAGAAGGAATATACATTTGAAAATGATTTAAATGAAATTACAATTCGCGATAACGTTATTTGTTTCTCAAATTATCGAGAATCGTTAATCTTCGGTATGAATATATCACCTGAATACTCAAAAGACGTTTCCATTTATATTCACAACCAAGATGTACTTCAATCAATAGATGGCAATATCTCCATTTTGAATGACTACTTCGGTTGGAAATCATTTGGGGATGCCAAATATTCTTTCAGATATTTTGATGAATTTGGTATTATTAAAAATGAAGATAATGACACCTATCTAAATTTATATGGTGAAACAATAAATGGCTATGCAAGTATATTATATTCTCCCAATAAACATCTTATTATAGGGAATAAGACAATACTTATGACTGGCGAAGTCCTCCCCAATTTAAGTACAAGTTTTTCTAAATCCCGAAAACTAGGTCTCACCAAAGATATAGATGGTATATCTTTGTTGATAATTGATGGTGAAGATATCATACGAAAAAAAATTCTATCGGATTTATACGACCCGTCTTCGTATAAATCAGTTCTACTTAGCGAGGATGGCTCCCAAATAATGTATCGTGATAAAAAGCAAACAGTAATACTCGATGTAAAATCGGGACTTGCAGACAAATATGATAATATGTCGTATATTAAAGACATAAACGGGATACGCCCACAATTCTCACGTAGGCCGGGATCTCTTCAGCCTCGTTTAATAAACCCGGTTACAGGGCAGATATTATCCGCTGAAAGAATGCCCGAGTACCAGTTCATCAGTCCTAACGGCTTACTTTACGCTGATACTGAGATAAAAAAATATGTTGAAACTTGGGACCTTATCACAAATAAAAATCTTTCTGAAGCCGAACTTCGTTCTATAAAAGAGAATTTCAAATATGAAAATAAAAGACAACTTTTTATTGAAGACAATCTTTTATTCTTCAAGAAAAAATGTGCAGAAAATAATTGGAAAGAAAGACCAGACAAGGTGTTAATTAAAAATCTTTTATGTCTAAATTATTCCGAATTTACCAATCTATTTTTACAAGAACGAGGGATTGCTTATATACGTGACAAGAAAAATGATTCAGTAGTTGCAAGGATAGCACTTGGTTCTCCATTATGGTTCATAAATTATGTTTCGTTTTCTTATGACAATAGATATGTCGCAATTGCTGGAAGATATCCAAATGATTCTAATTACGTTGGATTATTCCTGGTCTATGATTTAATAGAAAAGAAAGAAATAATAACAAAACGAAACTCCTGGGCAGTTTGGATGACTTCATTTAACAACCAGAATCATGTTGCGGCATACTCTGGTGAACCGATTACATATGATTCAATATTATCAAATATTGCAAACGATGTTTGTGTAAACTCGCATCAAGGTTATAGCTTCCTAACTTTTAGTCCAGATGGAGCGTTGGCCGCTTTGTCCAATCAAGGATATGTTTCAAAATATGATAAATATGGTATCGAGCGAGCAGAATGGGGGCATATGCCATCTTGCGATGTTTATATTGTTAAATCTTGCAAAATGGATTTAGTCCTACTAAAATTCTCAGATTTGTCCAAATCCGGTATTGAGGGATTATCTGATAAAGAACATAACTTTCCAAAATCAGTAACATCTGTGTCATTTTCTAACGATAATAAACGACTTATGATGGTTGGAAATGATGGAGTTGTAATAATTCGTAACCTACATTTAGAGGACAATGCCGGCGAATAAGAATGCACTTACTCGGATTGTTTTGCTCGACAAGCTACTTGCCGATCGCTATCATGCGTTTTCTATTCAAGACATGACAGATTATCTTGAGAGAGAGCTACCTCAATATGGACAGAAAGACGGTGTTAGCAAACGTTGTGTAGAGAAGGATATTGAATATCTTGAATATAATTTCCCAATTCTAATAGAATTTGAACGTTATACAGTTGACACTCATTCTGTTGCGACTGATCGCGCATATCGCAAGCGTTGTATCCGTTATGCCGATCCTACTTTCTCTATATTCAAAGGAAAACTTACTGACGAAGAGAAGGGATTACTCACCACCGCACTTTCAATACTTGGTTCTTTTGACGGACTTGATGGCTTTGGCTGGCTCGACGATTTCAGCAAACGTCTCGGATTGGTTGAAATAAAGCCCGTGATTCAAATGTCGAAGAATCTCCTTGAGAATAAGACCCTAATGGCTGAGGCTTTTTCTGCCATACGTGCTAATACTGTCGTAAAACTTCATTATAAGCTATTCAATAATTCAGAGGAACGCGAAGTAGCCATATCTCCATATCTTCTCAAAGAGTATAACCGCCGATGGTATTTGATTGGAGCTGCTTATGATACCGGCAAGTTACTTACATTTGCACTAGATAGAATTATATCTATCGAAGTCCTCCTTGGCTATTGTTTTCGTGAAGCTCCAGAAAATTTATTGGAACGTTACGAAGAAATTATTGGAGTGAGTTATTATGAAGAAAGTAATATCCTCAAAGTTATTTTCTGGGCATCTGATAAATCCGCCCCTTATATTGACACCAAGCCACTACATGGCTCTCAAATCAGTATTAAGGGAGAAAAAGAAAAAAAGATACGGGAGCAGTATGGTATACCTTCTGGTGGTTCTATTTTTTCAATAGAATGTAAGGAAAACTATGAGCTTATCAGAGAACTTTGCTCTTTTGGTGGTGAGCTTAAAGTGTTAACTCCATCGACTATCGTCGATTCAATAAAGGAACAGATACAATCAATGGCTGAGCTTTATCAAATATAACGAACATTGGATTCGCATTTACGCCATATCTTTGCATCGTAAATCAAAAACAATAATGAACATGGATGATGAATATTACGATTATGACCAGGAAGTTTACGGAACTCATTTTGGTGAATATGTAGGAATCTATGCTCAGGACGTTGAAGGTTATTCTGATGATACAATAAACGATGCTTTCGACGGAGAACCTGATGCTTACTGGAACATAGATTAAAAACAATCTTGAATAGACCGAACATTGAGTTCGCATATTATTCGTAAATTTGCAAGAGTAAAAAAGGACTTTGACATTGTGGGCTGAAGCAGACATTTGAACTTGCCCGACGAATTGCCGGGTACTTTCCCGAAAGGGAATTTCCAATGGTCAATTGGCTTCTTAGAGATTACCGTGTCTCCTTGCGGTGCAGTAGCTCCTCATCCGACAAGTTAATCTCACATGAATGCAGATTTAATAATAATGTATTATAAAATCTGAATATAGAACGTCTTGTAAGACATAAAGAAATGAAGCTTCAGCCCACCTGTCAATTTATATGAAAATTTCAAAATAAATGGACAAAACAACCCTTATCACTAAAGCTCATAACCTAGCAACTCGCAAGGATCTCTTTAATCTTTTGAACGAGATTAAGGCTGAATTATTGGGCGATAAGACATATCCATTTACACTCAGGCAATTCCTTATTCTTTGCAATCCCAAGAATGATAAAAAACGTTACCACTCATTCAAGATACCAAAGAAATCTGGTGGTTTCCGCCAAATTTGTGCTCCTTGCGGAAGTTTGAAGTGGTTTCAACTATGCCTGAACGAAATTTTCAAAGCATTGTATGTCCCATCTCCTTATGCCATGGGATTTACCGAAGGGAGGTCAATTGTCGACAACGCGAGAATACATACCAATCAAAACTATGTTTTCAATATCGACCTCAAAGATTTCTTTCCAAGTATCGACCAAGCGCGGGTATGGAAACGACTTCAACTTGCGCCCTTCAATTTTAATGCTAAGGTCGCTAGCGTAATTGCCGGTTTTTGCTCTATAAAAACGACACGTTATATTGATAATGAAACTTTCAGCGAGTGTTTCGTTCTTCCCCAAGGCGCACCAACCTCCCCAATCCTAACAAATGCAATATGTGACACTCTTGATCGACGACTTCATGGGCTTGCCAAACGTTTCGGACTGCATTATTCGCGTTATGCAGACGATCTAACATTCAGTTCAATGCATAATGTATACCATCCCCAAAGTGATTTTCGTAAGGAATTGGAACGAATCATCGTTAATCAGCACTTCACTATCAACGAACAGAAAACCCGGTTGAACCACTGCTCATCTCGTCAAGAAGTGACAGGATTAACGGTAGGTACAAAGATTAATGTTACACGCAAATATGTCAAGGATATTCGCGCCATCTTACATATCTGGGAAAAGTATGGATTGAATGCTTCTTTTGCAACATTCTATCCTCGTTATAAGAGTGAGAAATGCCAAATCCATCGAAGCGTACCGAATATAGCTCATGTCATTTCTGGCAAACTATGTTATCTTAAAATGGTCAAAGGTGATAAAGACCCGATTTATACCAAATTGAATACACAGTTTCTTCGACTCATCGGTGAATCAAAGAAACAAAAACAACAGGGAAACATTGATTATCTTTTTACAATATCAAAAACTGAATTTGAGAAGAGACTTGGAGTAACTATTGAATTTGGCCAACGGAAAGACAATAACAAGCCTTATGGATTATTCACATTTCAAGATAGACTTTTCATAGTGGCTGTCAGCAAAAATCTCAATGTAACCAATCTGCCAGACGATGTTCAGATTTCTTTAACAAGTATGATTCCAAATATTGAATTTTATGAATCTCAAAAACCGACTGCCAACCTAACAAAAATCCGAGTAGGTTATTTGCTACACAAACCATTGCGGAACTTCCGTTATAAAAATAAACAGGTATCAAGCACTGAAAACGTGTCGGAGGAACTTAAGGATTTTGTCATCAATCTTTCAACGTCCTTCCCCAAATTCGGATTGGATGACAATATTTGCATTGAAGAATCGCACTATCAAGAGAATCTGTTAGAACAATTAATTGAATCCGATTTTGACCTCTCACTTTTACCATGATGGAACAATATACAAATAAAGTTTATCTCAAGAAGTTAATAGACTTCATACAAAGTCGAATACTTTCAAATCCAATAAATCATTGGTTTGCAATAGATTTGTACAAAATTCTTGCGCCAACATCCGATGCAAAGATTTTCGATATACATGAGCAATGCATCGAAACCATTCTTCAAGAACAAGCCGCAGAGTTCTACAAGGATTTCGTTATTGAATCCTTGCGTCCTCAACTTATTTCTGATTTTGTCAAGATGGAGCATTGGAGACGCCGGAACAATATTAAAGAATTTGGCTTGGCGGCCTACCAACAAATAGAATGTATTATTAACTGGTTAGGAAGAGACAATACATTATCTGAGGTATTCAGAACTATGATGGATGCGCTTTGTTACGTTGATAGTTATAGTCCTGTTGTTTCCAATCGTTATGAGAAATCGACATATACTATTGCTCAATTACTTTTCATGCATGATGCACCTTCAAAATCAAAAGAAATTTTGTCGCAACAATGGACTTTTGATAAATTCAAGGCGATTAACTATTTTGTATGTCATCAAGGTTGCTTGACAAATTTTCAATTCAATCAATTTGTGGAGGAAAACAACCTTTTTGGCGAAATATACGCATTACGAAATCTTAATCATAGAGGAAATGATTTAACTGATAAGGAGAAAGACCGACTTAGAAATATTGAAGCCAATCCAAGCAGAGCTTTTCTTACAATAACTTCATTTATATGTTGGTTTGTGAATAGCATAAATCAAGGTTTCCCTATCTCTAGAGAGCTTATAGCTTATTCACAAACTGATTTTTCTGGAGTCCAAAAGCCCAGAATCGGACCAAAAGTACTTGACAAAATTGAGATAAAGGATGACGGAAAGAGACGATTCAGATAGATTCGTTACTTTTGGTTTGATTCAGTTTATTTTATATAGGCCCGAGTTATATCCAAACAAATATATAGGACTGAACAATAAAGGAAGCTTGAATCCACTGAATAGAGAATCGTTGTACTCTTCATCAGTTTTAAAATCGCTCAAAATTGAATTAGTATCCAAGCTTTTTGCTACTACACAATATAAATGATTAAAACCAAATCTCTATTATGAGCCAAGAAATTCTTAATTCAATGAAAAAATCAAATCCTTACGTGGGAAAACTGTCTGAGCTATTTGATTTCAAAGTCACAGCAGTAATTCATACCAGAGGATATGAAGTACAAGATAATAAATTGATTGTATGGCTTTTTGATTCATGCGTTAATGATGAGAGTCTATGTGAAATCCTTTTACAAAATCCACAAATAGATACTCTTTATTTAGGTAAATGCGTGACAGATGATAAAGATGGCCAACAAATACGTATGATCAATGTTTTTTTACACTAGTGTCTCTTAAAAAGTGTTAATCAAA
>CAZAZA010000126.1:0-6527 GCA_964489495.1 uncultured Bacteroides sp. | reverse complement strand
GCCTGGAGCATAGGTAGTGCGTGAGTTGATGAATGTATCGATTGCCTCTGGAGTACATCCCATGTTTGAAACTTCGGCAACCATCTCTACGCCGTTAGCGACAAGCTGGCGTGCGTCGTCACCGTTAAGTTCGTTCTGAGTTGCGCAGGGGAGGGCGATGTCGACTTTCTGTTCCCAAGGCTTGCGACCGGGATAGAATGTCGATCCAGGGTATTTCTCTGCATAAGGAGCAACAATGTCATTGCCGCTTGCTCGCAGTTCGAGCATGTATGCAATCTTTTCGCCCTTGATGCCGTCGGGGTCATAGATGTAACCGTCGGGGCCGGAGATTGTGACTACCTTTGCACCGAGTTCGTCAGCTTTCAAAGCTGCGCCCCAAGCTACGTTGCCGAAGCCGCTGATAGCAACTGTCTTGCCCTTGATGTCGTCATTCTTCATAGCGAGCATGCTCTGAACGAAGTAGAGCGCACCGAAGCCGGTCGCCTCGGGACGAATGCGCGAACCGCCAAATTCAAATGCTTTGCCGGTCATTGAGCCGTCACATTCGTTGCATAACTTTTTATACATTCCGTACATGTAACCGACTTCGCGACCGCCTACACCTATGTCGCCTGCCGGAACGTCACGATCGATGCCGATGTTCTTCCAAAGCTCAAGCATGAAAGCCTGACAGAAACGCATGATTTCAGCATCGCTCTTGCCACGCGGCGAGAAGTCGCTGCCTCCTTTTGCGCCTCCCATGGGGAGTGTGGTCAGTGCATTTTTGAATGTCTGCTCAAAACCGAGGAATTTCAGAATTGAAGGTGTTACCGAAGCATGGAAACGGATACCGCCCTTGTACGGGCCGATAGCATTGTTGAACTGTACGCGATAACCAATGTTGGTCTGTACTTCGCCACGGTCGTCAACCCATGTGACACGGAATGTGAATATGCGGTCAGGCTCGACCATGCGCTCGATGATGCGCGCTTTCTCAAACTCAGGATGCTGGTTGTATACGTCTTCAACGCATATGAGCACTTCCTTGACTGCTTGAAGATATTCCTTTTCGCCGGGATGCTTAGCTTCCAGATTGGCGATGATTTTGTTAATATCCATAGAATTTTTGGTATGAGTAACGGAGTTAAGATTAACGTCACGGCAAAAGTAAGCACAATCTTTGAAATAGCGAAATTTTTTTGCCACCAAATTATTCTTTTTTTTGGCCTACGACATACGCCGGAGTGTCAAAAAAACAGGCTAATTAACGCCGTCTGCGTCGTTTTGTCTTTTTTGACTTGGTTTTAGCACTTTTTGCGGGTATTTTTATCGTTTCACCAATCTGAATATTTGAGTCATTAGGCCGCATGCCGTTGGCTTTACGGATAGCTGCTGCAGTTGTTCCATATGCGCGGGCAATCTTATCGAGGGTGTCGCCCTTTTTCACCTTGTATTTTGTGGCTTGAGGGACAGCCGGTGCCGGTTTGGCCTTCGGAGTCGCCGGCTGGGATGCAGTAGGTTCGGTATTATGCTGTGCTGTGGATTGCTGGCGTGCGTCCTCGGTCTTGGAAAGAGTGGTTTGAGCCGGGGTCTCTTTCTGTTTTGAAGGCTTGCCGTTTTCATATACCTCTATCGTAAGGACTTGCCCTGTACGTACTTTGCCACGACGGAGGTTGTTGAGACGTTTGATTTCGGTTGCACTGACGCCGTATTTCTGAGCTATAGAGCGCAGGTTTTCGCCACGTCGTACTTTGTGAGTGATAATCTTGGGTGCAACGTAAGTTGAGTCTCCGGGCTCGAGCGAATATGGTGTGCCCGGTTCGACGTGTGTGCGGCGCACGTGCTGTAAGGAGTCATATCGCAGGATGTCATTCTCGCTCATTATATAGCTGAGACATTGCTGGGACGGGAGGACCAGGGCATAAGGATGGTTGTCGCCCGGAATTACGTCTTTGCGAAACTGTGGGTTCAGCATCCGAATTTCGTCAATCGGAATATTGAGTACTGATGAAATCTGGTCGAAGTGTACCCTGTCGTTTATGAGAATAGTGTCGGTTACAAGCTGCCGGCTGACTACAGTGGGAGCAATCCCATGGCTGTTATGGAAATTCATCACATAATTCGCTGCGATGAATGCCGGTACATACCCGCGAGTTTCCAATGGCAGATAGGCATATATCTCCCAGAAATCTTTTTTGCCGCCACCGGCTCTTCGCATGGCTTTGTTTACGTTGCCCGGTCCGCAGTTATAGGCCGCGATAGCGAGTGACCAGTTACCGTAGATGTCATATAGTTGCTTGAGGTAACGAGCGGCCTGACGGGAGGAAAGTCTCGGGTCACGGCGCTGGTCGACGAGCGAGTTGATTTCAAGTCCGAGGCCGGTGGCTGTTGCCGGCATAAATTGCCACAGTCCGACTGCTCCCGCACGAGACACTGCGTTAGGATTAAGAGCAGATTCGACTACAGGGAGGTATTGCAGTTCGAGCGGCATTTTTTCTTTAAGCAGCTCTTCTGCAAAGATGTTCCCGTAGTAGTTGTGAAGAGCAAGCATGTCGGCTACAAGACCGCGGCGTTTCCCGATGTACATGTCGATGAATTTACCTACAATCGAATTGTAGGGCATTTCGATTTCGGTCGGTAGGGTAGCCAGACGTTTCTCATATTCTTCCGGAGTTCCAGGTTCCTCCGGACCTTGTGTTTCTGAACGAAGAGCAAATTTGTTGAGATAGAAATTCTGGTTCATTTCCAGAGTCTTAGTCTCAAAGCTTTCCGGAGGTACTACGTTCGGGTCGGTTATTGAATGTTTTATGTCGAGGATCGAAGGTCCTGCCCAGAGCGAGGCCGAAGCGAGAGCCGCGATTATAGATGTTATGAGAGTCCGTTTCATGTCGGGATAATGGAGATTGCGTTAGAAATTGAATGCCCACTGCAAGCCTATACCCGGGAGATTTGTGCGGGCATCCGGTATGACGGCAGGCGTAATCTGCATTGACAAGTCAGGTGTTATGTCGAATTGGGAAAGAGATGCGTCGACATAAGCATCGATCATGGCGATGAAATAAACTCCGATCATGCAGATTACACATAGATCGCGATTCCGTCGGAAGTAATCCTTACGAGACCGCATTGTATTGGCGAGCCATGTCTTGTCAAGATCTTCCTCCTTGACTGTTGATGGGAAGAAGTCCATATAGCTACGGGTTGTAGGGTCGTTGTCGAGGAGGTCATTATATGCTCTTGTGTAGTCACGAAGCATTCCGTTATTCCACGAAGTGCCGTATCCGAGACCTACAAAAGCGCCAGCCACTATGGGAAGTTTCCAATAGCGGCGGTTGTATATCTGTCCGAGCCCGGGGAAAAGGGCCGAAAGCCATATAGCACGATTGGGGTCGGGATTGAATACCCGGATTTTTTCGCCAGGGAATCCGGCTTCGGCTGCCGCTACGCTGTCAAGTACTGCCGTGGTCTCTGGCGAATTGATGATGGCCAATGTATCAATCGGGACAAGCGTTGGTGTTTCTCCTGTAGCATTGAGTGAATCGACTACCACAGCCGATTTTGATGCATTGACAGGTGATGACACGGCGATTGTGTCAGGGAGGGAGAGAGGGGGATCAAGAGTCTGTGCAAAAGATTTGGAAAAAATGTTAAATGGGGTTAGCAACACCACTGAAAGCGATATTGCTGTTGTTGCAAAGGCCTTGTTACGTGTCCGCAACAAATTGCGTCCCATTTTGATTGAATTCATTTTTCCTATTGTATGACAGATGTTTATGGTTTTATAAGGGCGAAAACGCAACAACCGGTCTAATGATCGGTCTGATTGATGTTGTCAAAGATAGTAATTAATCTTTCAAGTTCATCCTCGTTAGCGAAGGGAAATGTGATTTTACCTTTCCCTTTAGGGTCGCATGTGAAGTGTACTTGTGTGCCGAAACGGGCTGAAAGATGATGTTTGAGAAGGTCGAAGTCCCGGCTTGCCGCCAACGGGTTGCCTGAATCGCTTTGAGGCTTTTCGGTCTGGATTTTTTTTACAAGTTCTTCAACTTTGCGTACAGAGAGACCCTCTTTGACAATTTTTTCATATAATTTTAGCTGCATACGGGGATCATCAAGAGCGAGAAGCGCACGTGCATGCCCCATGTCGAGTCGCTTGTCGCGAAGCCCGAGCTGCACTTCGGACGGCAACTTGAGAAGACGCAGGAAGTTGGCGATAGTGGCTCGTTTTTTCCCAATCCGTTCGCTAAGTCTTTCTTGTGTCAGATTGTATTGGTCGATGAGTTTTTTAAATGTGAGAGCGATTTCAATGGCATTTAAATCCTCTCGCTGAATGTTTTCAATCAATGCCATTTCCGTAAGTTCGGCTTCGTTCGCAGTTCTTACGTATGCCGGAACTGTAGCAAGTCCGGCCAGTTTAGCTGCACGGAAGCGTCGTTCGCCGGCTATAATCTGGTAGGAACCGTCATCTGTCATTCGGAGCGACAGAGGCTGTATGATGCCAAGCTCGCGTATAGAGGAAGCGAGTTCTTCGAGAGATTCGTTGTCGAAATCGATACGTGGCTGTTCGGGATTGGGGGCAATGGAGTCAAGGCTGACTTCGTAAATGGCCGAGGATCCTTGTGCGGGCGTATCATCCATTGCAATAAGGGAGTCGAGTCCCCGGCCCAGGGCATTTCGTTTTAGTGACATTGTATTATACTATATTCGGATTCATGCCGGCTGTACGTTGCCGTGTGCATGATGATTGCGTCGATGTTTGTTGATTAACTCTTTTGCCAGGGCTATATGTGACGTTGCACCACGGCTTGCCGGGTCATATACAAGGGCGGGAAGGCCATGTGACGGAGCTTCACTCAAGCGTATATTTCGTGGGATCACTGAGTCGAAAACCATATCTCCGAAGTGACCCTTGAGTTCTTCGAAAATCTGGTTGGCAAGTCTGAGTCTTGCGTCGTACATGGTCAGCAGGAATCCTTCTATTTCAAGCTGCCGGTTAAGTTTTGATTTGATTATGCGGATAGTGTTGAGAAGTTTGCTGATTCCTTCAAGAGCAAAATATTCGGCCTGTACCGGAATAATCACAGAATCAGCTGCCGTCAACGCATTGACTGTTATTAGTCCAAGCGACGGAGAACAGTCAATCAGTACATAATCATATTTGTCGCGGACCGGTGCAAGAGCGCGACGCAGCACACTTTCGCGGCTATCACGGCTTATTAGCTCGATTTCAGCTCCGGCCAGGTCGATACGCGATCCTATAAGTTCCAGGTTTTCGACGCATGTCTTTACTTGTGAACCCTCTATAGGGTAATCGTCGACAAGACACTCGTAGATGGAAGAGGACATCTGTTTAGGATCAATTCCGTAGCCGGAGGTAGAGTTTGCCTGAGGATCGGCATCGACTATCAGCACACGTTTGCCTTCAGACGCAAGTGATGCCGCGAGATTGATTGTAGTAGTCGTTTTACCGACACCTCCCTTTTGGTTGGCTATAGCTATGATTTTTCCCATAAATCGTGGAACATTGTTGTTTTACGGTGCAAATATAGCCTTTATTCGTGGAACAAATCATTACAATTACCCCAAAATGAGTTAAATGTTGATAAGTGGGTATTATTGTCTATAACTATGTTCCACGGCAAAAAAGAAAATCCGAAGCTCCTTGTCGGAACTCCGGACTTTCAAAATTATGTCAGTCAGACCGAATATTGTTAAAGAGTCGAGATACTGTTGACAGATAACACAAACTAATAGGGTTAGGATTCAAGCCGTCATCGGCTCCAGACTCTTTAACAATTATTCGTCGATTACTCCTTGGTCTGCTCAAGAATCTCAAGCATCTGTATAGCCGAGGTCGGAATGCGGGTTCCGGGGCCGAAAATAGCAGCTACACCGGCCTTGTAGAGGAAGTCGTAATCCTGTGCGGGGATGACACCGCCGGCTGTTACGAGGATGTCCTCGCGACCGAGTTTCTTAAGTTCCTCTATTACCTGAGGTATGAGGGTCTTGTGACCTGCTGCCAGTGACGAAACGCCAAGAATGTGTACGTCGTTCTCGACAGCCTGACGGGCTGCCTCTGCAGGTGTCTGGAACAACGGACCCATGTCGACATCGAATCCGCAGTCGGCATAACCTGTTGCAACAACCTTTGCACCTCGGTCATGTCCGTCCTGACCCATTTTTGCAATCATAATACGCGGTTGACGGCCTTCGCGTTTTGCGAAAGCTTCGCACATCTGCTGTGCTTTGATAAAGTCGGGATCTTGCTTTGTTTCGCTGCTGTACACGCCAGAAATAGTTCGGATTACTGCTTTATAACGGCCTACGACCTCCTCGCAGGCATCAGAAATTTCGCCAAGGGTTGCACGAAGGCCTGCTGCCTTGACTGCAAGGTCGAGGAGGTTGCCTTTCTTAGTGCGCACACATTCGGTGATATCGGCGAGGGCTTTCTTCACTGCGGCTTCGTCGCGGTGAGCCTTCACTTCGTTGAGACGTTCGATCTGTTCTTTGCGAACCTCGGTATTGTCAATTTCGAGGATGTCGATAGG
>CAZAZA010000125.1:0-6761 GCA_964489495.1 uncultured Bacteroides sp. | reverse complement strand
GCGCACATATTTATTGCATAGGTATCCTATGAGAAAATATCGGTAATAATTGACAAAACCGGCCACAACTCCTGAAAAATCACCCCCCCCCATTTTTATCAAACTGACCTTCAATAAGATAAGTCCGATGTAAGGCAATATCCACAAAGCGACATAGAGATAGTTGTTACGAATCCGTTTAATCATATACTCATAGACAAGGAAGAATGTGGATATGATAAACAGGTCATACAGAAACCAGTATCGCTGTCCTCCTGTGAAAAAAATCGATACATTCCAATCAGTGCCACTTGTAAATATCTCATAGAGACTAAGAAATATGACATAGGGAAAAAGCAGAACAATGCCGCGCTGCACAATGCGTTTGCCAAGTTCATGCAATGTATCGAAATTTTTATATGCCAGATAACCTGATATATAAAAAAACAGTGGCATATTAAAATAGATGAATTTTGATGGCTCGGACGGATTGATGCCAAACGTAAAAAGCATGACATGACCCATCACAACCAGTATGATGGCAATCCCCTTCATCACATCAAAATGATATAGATACTGGTGACCGTGCATAAATGACCTATAACTTTTAGTTTCTACCATTTACGGGCTGAATGGCGAATACCCCTTAACATTAGCATATAATAATTCAATCTTGCTTTTTGCCGCCCCAAAATATGTCTTATCTTGAGTATAAGTGGTTCTTTTTTGGTTAACTGAGAGCGCCCGATTTCCCCGAGGCCGTCCGGGTAGCTAATTATATGAGGGACAACGCCGTATAGATTTAGTCCGAAAGTGATAAATATCTTCCAAGCGTCGGCGGTGTACTGGACGGGAAAGATGTGCTCAAGGAGTAACTTTGCGCCTGCCTTGTTAATCATATAGCCGGAAGTCATATATCCATCATAGACCGGGAAAATACTGTGTTTTCCATCAATTTTCGACACGGGGGTATTAGTGTACCAAAAGTCTGAGGTCAGTAGTACTGCGACAGGTCGGTCGGTATCAAGCAAACCCTTGATCTTGTCTATATGTAGGTCAGGCTGCAGTCGAGCGTCATCTTCAAGTATCAGTGCATGACTGATGTCATTGGCCACAATATCCCGATATATGTTGATATGGCTGAGTGAGCAGCCCGCCGCTGGAAGAGTGGCACTTCTGCCATATCGCTCCTCGAACGCGGGAAGAATCATTTCGGCTTGCTGGGCAAGTGTAAGTTTGCGTCCTTCAACGGCCTGCTGAAACTGCCAGTCAAGCTCGGAGTGAGAAGCCAATTGTGCTTCCATTGTGGTTTTCTTGCCCACATCCTTGAGCATGTTAACTATATATGTCTTTTCTTTCACTTTCTGCGTATGTTATAGATTATTCGATGTATTATATAATAGAGTCTTATATCTATTTTGGCTATTTTAAGTGATCCGCCTCCTATATTTTTGAAGCCAAGTTGCTTAAAGATTCTGAGGTAACGCCAGAATATTAATCTTAGCTCCCGTACAGTAATTACTTTGGAGCTCAGGGCTGAATGTAGAAGGCTTTTTAATCGTTCAACTAACCGTGTTTCGAGCCATTGGTTGGATATAGCTATCTCGGGAGTAAGAATGTCGACCATACTATTAAGTAGATGCGAGGCTCCAACATAGTTATTTGTCTCTGACGAAATGCTACGACTTGCCGATCCCTCACGCTCACGTATGTGATAGAAATTGAATGGTGTAATTGCAAGCCAACCTGCATGAATCAGATAATGATATTGAAATTCGAGATCTTCACCCATTCGGATACCGGCTGGAAAACGAATGTCATTTTCAACAATAATTTCATGACTGAAAATCATCAGTGGATTGCAGAAACAAGCATGTTTGGTCAGTAAATCATTGCGTTGATCGACTTTAGTGTATACTATTGCAGCATCAGCCGTAAATTGTTCGAGGCCAAAAAATAAAGTGTCGCATTCGGACTGCCTTAGTATTTCAGCTATATATCGTAAAGAACCGGGTAGAATGTAATCGTCTGCATCGACAAACCATATAAATTGACCGGTGGCCATTTCCAATGCATTGTTACGAGCAATGGACACGCCTTGATTGGGTTGATGCTTGAGTTTAATTAGTTGCGGATAAGTTGCCGCGTATTCATCACAGATTGTGCTGCTACCATCAGTACTTCCATCGTCGACAATACACAATTCAAAGTCTTTAAAATCTTGGCCGATTACCGAATTCAAACATTCGCGCAAATACGGCGCCACATTATACACCGGTATGATAAAGCTCATTAGTGGCATTGTAATATCTTTTAAAACTGTTCTCCAAGAAAAATAATACGTGTGAATTTATATTTCCTTAGGATTCTGATAACAAATACACAGAAAAATACAGTAATGATAGCTGCGGCAAGAGTAATTATATAGTTATATGTAATGTTATGAAGATTCTCCGGTAGTTGCGACAATAAATCTTGTGTCTGGTTACTGGATGACTTTAACAAACCTTCAGCAAGTATTACCTGTATACAATATATGCCAAGTGTCATTGCACCAAGCTTGGCTGCATATATAGCTAAAGATGTATCTTTAAACCTTAATGATAACATCTTGATTGTCCATAGAACGACACCTGATCCAGTTATTCCAATTGTTGTCCTGATAATCAATGTGTTATACCCCCCCCCAATTGTGCTTAAATGGATTCTGGTAGATATTATATTCGTTACTGTCCCAAAATATGAATAGTGAAGAGAAAATTAGGAGACAACAAACCATTATCAAATGCTGATGAGATGAAACTATTTTTTTGTGAGTATTGAGTAATAGTCCGGTAATAAAAAAGGTCAACATTGATATTGTACTTGAATAGTTGAGTACCTCGCCTAAACAAAAAATAACCAAAACATATATATAGATTGTCCATTTGCGCCATCTCATCAACCGTGCTCCTACCAAAGTTATAAAGTAGCACAGGAAGAGGGATTTGAGAAACCAAAAAGAAAATGGTAGCGTAACGATGATATTTCTGAATCGTTCCTCTACGAAATCCCTATGAAATGCCATGGCGAGTAGTGAAATGACAATAAGCCAAGAAATTGAAGGTACAATCAGTTGATACATTCTCTTATTTAATGCCGTTCCTATTGGTCGCGAAAGGGAGCCGAAAGCAAAGTAGCCGCTTATAATCATAAACAGCGGCATATGAAACGAATAAATGAATTGGCTTAAAGTATCGGAGCATAAATAGTTTTTATCTGTTGTCATATTCTGCAGACAGTGCCCCCAAACAACACAGAATATGGCAACAGCTTTGGCTATGTCCCAGTATGCGACACGGGGTGTACTGCTGACTATTACTGCCTTTTTATTCTTCGTTTTAGATGATTCCAAGCTTTTATAAACCATTGTTTATGCATATTGCGGATAGCCTTGCGGTTGGCTTTCGGGTCGATTCTGAATCTACGTTCAATATACCATCGTCCGTGCATCTCGCGGTTACGGCGATAAGCCTTTTCAAGAGGTTGTTCAAAAATATTTATGAGCCACGATTCAAACCGAGCAAGTTCTTCATCACACGACGGCGCGTGATCATTCAGTGCTGGCTGTCGTAATATGGCCATATATTGCTCTGGGTCGTTGTCAAGTTCACGAATTCTGTCTACCAATTGGTCAAACGAATTAAAGGAGTAAGCATCTATTAACGCCTTGGTGTTGAATACTCTGCCAACTTGTGGATCTCCCCAATAGATAGGAATGGTACGTGCGGCGAATGCCTGAACAATTTTTTCTGTGGTGTAACCGTTGTGAGCACCATTCTCAAAACAAAGGGAAAAACGGTGTGTGCTATCAAAAGCAAACTTATCCTTAACAGGACCGCCAATATTGTTAAGATATCTTCCGCCTGAATCAACTTTTTTGTATTTACAGAGTGCTTCAAAAGCCTTATTTCTTTTGGGATTGCGATGATTACTCACGACGAAACTACAGAAGTCTGGCTTTTCTTTGTTTAAATCCCATACTTCCGGCAACAGATGCTTGAACTCCATTGTGTGGAGAAGTTTTGGGTCATAGAACATATAGTTGGGGAAACGGATATATCTGTCTTCATACTCCATCCATTCAAAACCTATTGCATAATCACAAGCATTGAAGTCAGGTACAATGTTTTCGCCAGTCTGATATATTTTGACACATCGGTCGGGTACACTCCAATGTGACTCTCCCATAGTAGAGAAAAAAACGTAGTCGGCATCCTCGCAGACCTCAACATTGTAGTGCTTCCTCAAGATTCGCATCAGGAGGCAGTCCTCTATCTCTTCTTCGTAAAATCCTGACCAATAGTCAAGGAATTTAATTTTTATGGTTCTCTTTTCCATTATCTTTTTCTTTTTATGAAATGTCTTATTTTTTGCATAAATCGGAACAAAGAATCAGTTACTTTATATAATCTACCATTGCGTTTAAAAGAAAGATACAATGTAGCACCTACAAGAGAGGTGGTAAATTCTGATTCTTTTGGATCGGCAAAGAGAGTTGGCGAATAGAATGCAGATTTACATTTTACTAATAGATTGTGTGTGTGTTCTGAGATTTCCCCAGTTTGTTTCAGTTCTTTGTAGAGGTCATCACGAAAAAAAGGAGAGAAATATTCCTTACCTGGCCACTTGATGTTGAAAAAGTGTAGGATCTTAGCAGTATGCAAGTATTGGATACTTGTAAGAAGCTGACAATTATATTCTCCTCCGAGTTCTTTTATAAAATGTCCGTTTTTTATGTCTGCCATAAAAAAAGCTGGCTGATCATAATTTTCATTTTTTTGAAATGCAGAAAACAACCAGTATTTATGCCAATCTTCAAAAAATTGATTAACCCTCTTGGTATCGCGCATGAAAATAACCCCAGAATTATAATAATGCTGCTCCTTCGATACATCAATATCAAACACTCGTTTCATTCGGGCCTCAAAATGTGTTTTATCTGTTCGTTGAGACAAGAAGCAATGGTAGTCCAGAACACAGGCAATCTCTGCATCGGTATTTTCTATATCCTTCAGACTATCGGCTATTACGGTGTCAGTATCGATAAATAGTAAGTCACCCGGGAGGTAGTTTCGGAATGTGGTTTTTATAAAACGTGATCGTGCTTTAGGATTGTATTCCTCCGGCACTGCAATAACTTTAATTTCATTGGCCAGTTCTCTGACTTTGGAGCGTTTGCCGTGCAATGTCCGTTCAGTCACATCATCAACTAACACAACTACATTTAGTTCAGGATTATGCATCCTCAATGAGTACAGTGACACCAACAACTGCTCATAATAGAGATCTTGCCCGCTACTTATGAGTATATATACGACAGTCATTATTTTAAATCTGATTTTAGGATATCATAAATGCCATATTTCTCAAATACGGCTCGAATTTGCTCGTCATTCTTGCCGCCGGCAACATTGGACGCGTTTAGCGATATGGACTGAACACTTTCGTTTTGAATATATTCTTCTCCGGAATTACTTCGAGTAAAGCATTTCTTAACCCTGTATCCATTCAAAAGTGCCATAGCATAGAACCATACATCATCAGCCAGAGGGGCGAGTCGTGTGTATGCGTCCTTATCTGAAACATGCGGACTCATACAGTGGGGAGGGTAAAGTGTCCCTCCTCCGCCAGTGGCAAAGTTGAATTTTGAAGCTTCTTTGGAACCGGCGCACCAATCCCAATCGTTGTAAGGTATAGGAAATCCGTTGTTGTCAACTTTAATGTGGTGCACTCTGCATGCATGGATGCAATCTGGTGCGTCATTATAAGCATTGACAAGGTTCTCCAGCAGGTCGAAATTATATATAAGGTCATCATCGATAGTTACGCAGACAGCATCGGGATATTTTTCAAGTGTCGGTAAAAGTTTTTTGTAAGAACGAGTGTCGGGAGTATATTCGATTTCCAGCCCACGAGCCATTTGTTTTTGTAATGTAATTGGAAGTACCTGATCCCGCATATCTTCGGCAAGCCAAAGAATTATACGGTTTGGACGCAAGCTTCCTTGCATTATAGACTCGATTGCAAGGTAGACATCAAACAAACGTTGTCCGAAGGTTGTGAGGGTCACTATTACCTCATGGTCACACAATTTTTGAGTACTCACGCCTGCTTCGGTTGAGCGAAGAGTAAAATATCGGAGCATTTCTGATTTCTGTTCAAATAACAACGAATTGTTGGCTGCTTCAGCACCAAACTTAGCTCCTCCTATTAGATATTTTATATAAAGATTACGTAGACTTTTCATATTTGTAAATTGTCATTATAGTTTACCGTTTGTGCCTTAGCTTATTCCATAAAGAGAGTGTCAACTCCCGGAGATTGATGTCTCCGGTGAAATTATAGAAAGTCATTCCCAAGATCAACCCTAAAAGCCCCTTCAAACAAAGGTTCAGGAAGGCCGGTATGCTGATACCAATATAATCGTAACCGATATAAGTCGCTATAAGGAGTGTTGCGCAAATCAAGGGATGTATGAAATGACGGAACACACACATAGGTGACATATGCATTACACGACCATAGAGTTGACTGTAGGAGTTCAACACATTTATAACACTTGTAATAGTCCATCCCCAGGCTATCATCTCAATAGTCCTATCTACGAATATGGCAATCAGGAAACCTGAGATTGTAATACAAGTATTAATAATCCCAGTATAAAATAGTCTTTTTGAGGCATTGCATGCCAGAAATACGGGACCAGTTGGATTATTGATGAGTATGAACGGTACAGATAT
>CAZAZA010000124.1:0-6793 GCA_964489495.1 uncultured Bacteroides sp. | reverse complement strand
TGATAAGATTATGGAGCTCATAATCCATTTCAATTAGCAATTGAGACGCTCTATCTGTCCATTCTTCGTAGAATAATGGGTTGTGGGTGAAAGTTGATGACCTATTCCAATCAATGAATAGATCATATAGTCGGGCAGGATGAAGCAGTGGGTTGCTATTGGAAATAGAGACCTCAAGATAGCTGTTCTGTAGGTTGATAGGACATGGGAAAATTGTCCCTAACCAAGCAATAAAGTCATTTTTATCTTCTTGTGAAGTCTGTTCTACGGCCAATTGAATAGAAGATTTAAAACTGGCAAGATGGCCATAATGACCTTTTTCAATGACATAGCCAATAACCGGTACGCGTTGGAATCCGAATAATGGATTGTTAGGAAGTAATTCAAGGGCTTCAAAGAAAAAACCGTTAGAGCAGAATATTCCTCCAACAAATGTACTTTTTTTAAGATAAGGTTTAATATTCTCAATTTCTTCCCGAATTGCAAATCCCGGGACTGTTATGATGACAACATCAGCTTTAGGAATAACGACTTCAGGTTTGTTTGAGATTTCATTTAGTTTAGCTTTTGATTCACTTCCATCTGGAAGCCTATAATTGAACTCTTTTGACCAAATATCAGGCTTCGACGTGAGAATATTGACAGTATATCCTTTTGAGGAAAATAGCGGTGCTAACGCATGACATTGACCGCCACCGCCACATATGCAGATTGTTTTCATTTTAGGCAGTTGTGTTTTGTTAACCTTGGATTAAAAATTGTCATAATGCTTTTAGGGTTTCAATAAGTCGAAGATTATCCTTGCGGTCGCGGATAGCTATACGTATGTACTGCCGTCCATTATCAAATCCTTTCTTTCCGGAACAGTCTTTGATAAGGATGTCAGCCTTGGTAATAAGTGCAAGAGTGAGATCATATGATGTCCATGGGGCAAGCACTTCGCAAAGAAAATAATTGGCCTGCGATGGTATTACACGAAGATATGGAATTTCGTGAAGCTCTTTTTCGAAAATATCACGTTCTGCCCTGAATTTATCGCAAGAACGAATATAGTCTTTTTCATACTTACCGAATATCTGCATGTAGAATTCGGCAAAAGAGTTGATGTTCCATATTGCAACATCTTTTTTCATACGTGCAATCAAATCTTCGTCTGAGGATGCCAATACACCAAGACGCAATCCTGGTACTCCATATGATTTTGAAATGCTTTTCATCACGCACAAATTGCGATGAGATTCAAGAATCTCATTGGAAATGAGTGTCTGATGAACTCCCCCTTCAGCAAAATCAACAAATGATTCATCAACAACGAGTCGTATGTCGCGTTCTCTGGCCCAATCGGCAAGTCGTATGATTTCTTTGCGGGGTATGAAATTCCCTGAGGGATTATCCGGATTAACGATTAGCAAAGTTTCGATTGATTTTTCTTCGAAGAAGGTTATGAGATCGTCGGCTGTATATGTGAAATCACAGTCTTCAGGATGGAAAACAACAAGATTATCCTGATTGTGACGGTTTGGGTATTCTTCAAAAGTGGGATAAATCACACCAAGTTTCCCCTTATGTCCTTCCATTAGGCTCTTGATCAGTTCTGCCGCTCCATTGCCAACTACTATATATTTTTGACGGATTCCGAAATATTTACCGGCAAGTAAAGAATTTACACCCATCCCCGAAGGATAATCACGGAGAAGAGGTTCAAAATTAGCTTTCATCTCCTCAATCATGCGAGGACGTGGGAAATAAGGATTTACAAGATAGCAAAAATCAAGCAATCCCGGATAACGCCAATAGCCTCCGAAACTGTGTTGGAGTTTCCTTAGTCTTTCTTCAGGTGTTGCGAATATAGTCTCCGCAATGCGCAGGTCTTGAACATCGTCAATCTCATACCAGTGCATTCCGGTTATAGGAAGGGCTTTAATGCCGGCATTGTCAATAAGTGTGATTACCCGAAGGACCTGCTCGTAATACTCATTCTCTCCGAGTACTTTGATATAGGCCTCAAGGAATGGCAGATAATGATTGACAATGAATTCTCGGCTGAATTTGTATATATTGACTGTCTTGTAATAATATTGAGTGTCACTATATTTGAATGCCTTTTTTGGTATGAAGTTGACGATATTATTTTCATCATCGATGCGCACCATAGTACCGTCCATCCAAGTTTCATATTTCGAAACAAGAGCGACATTTTTCTGTGCAGCGGTTACTGCTGCTTCAAGTATTGCATCTTCGTAAATCAGATCTGATTCCAAGAGTAGAGTGTCTTCTTCTGACATGAATCCTCTTGCCAGCCACAGTGAATATATGTTGTTTGTCTTGTCATACACGCTGTTCTCGACAAATTCGATTGGCGCTGACGGATAACGTTTGGTGAGATAGTTTTTCAACTTGTTGCCTTCATAGCCGATGACAATTACGATTCGGCTAAGATTGAGTTTAAAAAGTTGGCTAAGCATACGGTCAATTAACCGTACACCATTGACCTCAAGCATACATTTTGTATTGTCAGCGGTAAACTCACCGAGACGCCGCCCCATTCCGGCGGCAAGTATTATAGCTTGCATATTGATTAATAAGTTAACGTGTAAAGAATTAGGTTGTAAGCCAGATTTAGCAGAATCCTATCCAATCCCGGATGATAGTAAAAAAGGCTGTCGTCAGGCGATATTTTAATGCGTAACGCATAGTGCGTAATGCGTAATTATCTATGCAGGGTGTCGAAATATCCGGACACTCGTTATTGACGACAGACGAGTTACCTGAATGACTTCGCCAAGCAACTGCGTCCGGATATTTTTTAATGCGTGATGCCGAAATGCGTAATGCGTAATGGACAGTAGTCGGGATAGGCGGGTAGGCGGTGGCGGCGGATGATGCGGGCGGCGCGGCGCTGGAGGGTCCAGTTGCCGCTGTAGAGGGCCTGCGTCAGCAGGGGGAGCACCATATCGGTGTCGGGGACGGCGGGACGGTCGACCCACTGCGCGACGGCGTCGCTTAGCATCTCTGTGACCCACGCGGGGCAGCGGACGGTGCCGCGTCGGCCGAATTCGGCGACGGTGGCGGCCAGTGAGGCCACGGGCTGGATGGTGCCGGTCTGCCGGGCGCGGTCGAGGAGGTCGATGGCGCGGTCGACGGTGGCGATCAGGGTCTCGCGACCAGCCAGGTCGGTGTAGCCGCTGAGGCGGTCGATGGCGGCGCACAGCTCGGCGGGAGTGTCGCCGCAGGCTTCGGCCTCGACTTGGTCGATCGGGCCGACGGGGAGGCCGGTGGCTTCGGACAACCGAGCGAGGCTGCGGCGGTAGTCGGCCTCGCATTCGGCGATGGCGCGTCGCTCGGTTTCGTCGGCGTGGGTGCGCCGGCGGAGTTCAGCGACGATGCGCCCCTGCCGGTAGCAGGTGGCATGCTCGCGTCCGGCGGCGATGAGGGCATCGCGGTCAGAGGCAGCGGCGCGATAAAGTGAAATTAATTGCGGGATGGAAAATGAAGCGAGCTTCATTTTAATGCGTAATATTAATTGGGCATTAGGCATTTTGCATTGGGCATTGAGCCGGGGGCTCTGCCACCGGCTCAAGGAGGTCGGGGTGGATGAAAGGGAGGATGACCATGCAGACGCCTTCGATGCTTACGACGACGTGGCGGTTCTTGGCGATGCGGCGGACGTAGCCTTCGTAGCCTTGGTAGATGCCGCCGGTGACGCGGACGCGTTCGCTCGGCTTGAAGTCGCGGGAGTTGTAGACGCGGCACCGGGTGGTGTCGTCGGAGGTGAGCAGCCTAAGCAGGTCGATGGACTGCTGCGGGATGACCTGGACGGTG
Source organism: uncultured Bacteroides sp. (assembly GCA_964489495.1). Lineage (GTDB taxonomy): Bacteria > Bacteroidota > Bacteroidia > Bacteroidales > Muribaculaceae > Paramuribaculum. The sequence goes on along the minus strand of CAZAZA010000124.1, from coordinate 2,971 downwards.
TTGTCGCTGGGATAGCGGTAGATCCAGATGGTTGGGGACACGCCGGGGTTCTGTCGGCCTTCGGCTTCGAGAGCCAGCGCTTTAGAGCGGGTGGTGCGGATAAAGAGGACGTGGGGGATGACGGCCTTGACCCGGGGCTTGCGGCCGGGTAGGATGACCCGCTCTTTTGGAAAGAAGACTTCGTCACAGACTTTGGCCAGGGCCTCTTCGGCCTGGAAGTCGTGCTTCGACCTGATGGCGAACCACACTGTGGAATCGGTATGATTGTCTTGGCTCATGTCTGCATACATTTTATCTTCCTGCGTGCCACGGCAAAACCGTGACACACACCATTAAACAACCGCCCGCCTGCTTGCGCTCCGGGTCGCGCGGAGTAGCCTGTCCAGGAACTCTCCCCGTGGTTGTGCCACCCGGGCGAGAGGGCCCGTGGCGGCATCCGGGGTAAGTATCTCTTGGCAAGAGATACTTTTCACCTGCAAACTCCTGAAAACATAGGACTTATAGGTCCAATAAGCCGGATTAGTCAAACATATGCCCGAATCGGGCTGAGCCGTGAGAAAAATTTGTGTCATTTTATATACATTATATCAGAGAATTTGCTTAACTTTGTGCCACGGTTAGGTATCTCTTGCCAAGAGATATTGTTTTTTGCTAAACAATCCGTTGGGCAATACACCATCTGTTCGCTTTAATTAAAATATGTGTTCACTGTTATCAAACTTTCATAACAGTGGCGGCTTTTTTTTTTAGAATTTGCGTTTAAATGATATGGATAAAGACATCATCACCCAAGAAATCAATGCTGAATATCTGAAAGACTATATATACAACATCAGAGGTGTCCGTGTAATGCTGGATATGGAAAAAGTTTGAGCAAGACTTCATGTTTCAGTTGTCCGATGAGGAGTGTGAAATCTTGAGGTGCAAAAATTCCACCTCAAGTTGGGGCGGTCGTAGATACAACCCTTATGCTTTCACCGAACAAGGAATATATATGCTTATGACTGTGCTGAGAGGAGATTTAGCAACCAAACAAAGCAAAGCTTTGATTCGTATCTTCAAGCAGATGAAAGACTATATCGTAGATAATCAGCCATTATTAGGACAAAGGGAATATCTGCAACTGTCTTTGCAGACAACCCAAAACACACAAGACCTGCTTGACTTGCGTAAATCTCTATCTGCTGTTGATGACAAGGTTGCCAATATTATAGATACACTTGGTAATGTAGTGACAAAGTCGGAATTGGCAAATATCATGCTTGATTTTGGCAATCCTTCAGTAAGGAGAGGTTGGATGATACTCAACGGTCAGCCAGTTGAATCGGATTTGGCTTACCAACATATTTATGCCACCGCCAAGAAAACGATTTTTGTGGTTGATAATTACATCGGATTGAAGACACTGGTACTTCTCAAAGATATTCCAGCTAATGTGAATGTTGTGGTATTCTCTGACAATATCGGTAATCGGTTGCACCAAACCGAATTTAACGATTTCTGCCGGGAATATCCCAATGTCACCATTTCGTTGCAAACGTCTGGGGGTATATTCCACGACAGATATATAGTCATTGATTATCAAACTCCAGAAGAACAGATTTACCATTGCGGTGCTTCATCGAAGGATGGAGGTAATAAAGTCACGACAATCACAGCGGTTACAGATGGAGCTATTTACCATCCTGTTATAGACCAACTTATTCAAAATCCGGCATTGACATTGAGATAAAAAGAAAAGCCAAGTAGTTGCTTGTCAACACTTAGCTTTTCTCCATGTACCCGGACCCGGGATCGAACCGGGATGGATTGCTCCACCGGTGTTTGAGACCGGCGCGTCTACCGATTCCGCCATCCGGGCGTTAAGGAATCGTTTCAAGGTGCAAAGTTAACGATTTTTCTTTATCCCATGCAAATTTTTCCCACATTTTTTGCCCGGGGCGTTTTTTTTCACCTCCTTATGAAAGAAATCTCACTTTTATTTGTTATGTTTGCGCAATTAAACCCCACCATATTACCTCATGGCCAAAAAACAAAAGACACTCGGTATCATCAGGCAGGATGCATGGCTCGCTCCATTTGCCCCTGCAATCGAAGGACGGCACGAACAGGCTCTGCTCAAAGAAAAGGAGCTTATCGGATCGCGCCGTGGCGCATCGCTCGACCAGTTTGCCAACGCCCACAACTATTTCGGACTCCACCGTCAGGAGGACGGATCATGGGTGTTCCGCGAATGGGCGCCCCACGCCACAGAAATCTATCTGATCGGCGACTTTTCACACTGGGAGGATGAGGCCCGTTACGCTCTCCACCGGCTTCCTGGCGATTCGGGTGTATGGGAAATCACACTTCCTGCCGACGCCCTCCACCACGGCGACCTCTACAAACTGCGTATGCGCTGGGACGGCGGCGAAGGCGAACGTATTCCCGCATATGCGACAAGAGTGGTACAGGACCCGGAGACACACCTGTTCTCGGCACAGGTATGGTCGCCCGCGCCCTATGAATGGACCGACGAGGATTTCCGTCCCAACGTCAAACCCCTGCTTATCTATGAATGCCACATAGGCATGGCCCAGGAGCGCGAAGGTGTCGGCACTTATGCCGAATTCCGCGACAACATACTGCCACGAATCCAGGCCGACGGTTACAACGCGATCCAAATCATGGCCATTCAGGAACACCCCTACTACGGGTCGTTCGGCTACCATGTATCGAGCTTTTTTGCCGCCTCCAGCCGTTTCGGCACCCCTGAAGAGCTCAAATCGCTCATCGACACGGCACACCGCATGGGCATAGCCGTGATCATGGACATCGTCCACAGCCACGCGGTCAAGAACGAGGCCGAAGGTCTCGGACGCTTCGACGGCTCGTACGACCTGTATTTCTACGGCGACGGACGCCGCGAACATCCCGCATGGGACTCGCTCTGTTTCGACTACGGCAAGAACGAAGTGCTGCACTTCCTGCT
>CAZAZA010000123.1:0-6814 GCA_964489495.1 uncultured Bacteroides sp. | reverse complement strand
TTATAGGTGTCAACGCCGGCATTGTCAAGAGTGTTACCGAGCAGGTTCTGCTTTACTCTCCTAACGCCGTCATCATTTGTGTAGCCAACCCCATGGATACAATGACCTATCTGATTCACAAAATTTCAGGTCTTCCCAAAAATCGTATTATCGGCATGGGCGGAGCTCTCGACAGTGCACGCTTCAAATATTTCCTCAGCATCGCTCTCGGAGCTAATCCCACCGAGGTTGAGGGTATCGTGATCGGCGGTCACGGCGACACAACAATGATCCCTCTCACACGCTTTGCAGCATATCGTGGAGTGCCCGCCTCCAACTATCTCGGAGAAGGAGACCTCCTGAAAATAGCTGCCGACACGATGGTAGGCGGTGCCACTCTGACCAAGCTCCTCGGAACATCGGCATGGATCGCACCGGGAGCTGCTGCAGCACAGTGCGCCGCAGCTGTAATAAGCGACCAAAAACGTCTTATCAGCTGCTCAGCCCTTCTTGACGGCGAATATGGAGAAAAGGACCTTTGCATCGGTGTTCCCTGCATCCTCGGCCGCAACGGAATAGAACGCATTGTCGAATTCCCCCTCAATGACAGCGAAAAGGAACTTTTCCACAAGAGCGCTGAAGCTGTCCATAAAACAAATGCCGCCCTTCCCCAGGCTTAAAACGATTTGAAATGAGAATCATATTCCGCCTAATGATTGCGGCTTTGGCTACAGGTGCTATGATAGCCTGTCAGTCATCCTCCGTAAAAAACGACGGTAAGGAGGATGCCGTAGCCACCGAACAGGAGACTGTTGCCGTTGATGAACAAAAAACCGTTCCGGCGACCGCTCCCGAAGCGGGCGTAGTCAATGTTCTGCCCGACGGAGCCACCATTGCTCCTGCCGATAAACCGATTCTTATTGACTTCAGTGCCGTATGGTGCGGTCCATGCAAACGTTTTGCACCTACTTTTGAGGATGCAGCCAAGAAAAATGCCGACAAGTTTTATTTCTATACTGTCGACATTGACAAGTGTCCGCAAATGAAGGAGGCCTATGGCGTTCAGTCCATCCCCCAGGTCAGCGTACTTTATCCCGACGGCCGGATAGTCAACCACGAACCCGGCTATATGGAAGCTGAGGAATTTGCCGCTTTCCTCGGCACACTCTGATAAATGTCGAAAACCAAAAAAACGGTCCGGAATGTCTCTACTGGCATTTCGGACTGATTTTTTGATATATGACATCGTTTAGACGTTGCCCCATTTTATATCCTACCCCCATAAGGCATCCCACTCGTTGAAAGCCTAATGTTTTATGCATTCTCTCACAAGGTTCATTTCCCTCGGTTATGCAGGACAATACGGTAAATGCTCCGGCTCTGAAACACTCTTCCGTTATCAACTTCAACATTTTACCCCCGATTCCTTTTCCGCGTGCATTCTTATCAAGATACATCGTCAGCTCCCAGGTCCCGCTATAGACCGGGTCGGGATGATAGTAATGGGCATAGGCGTATCCGAGCACAATGCCGTTATCCTCAGCTATCAAAAAAGGAAAACGTTTTCCGATCTCAAGCCTTTTAATCTTGTCCAGCATCTCTGCGTCACTCAATTGTTTGTTTGAGAATATCACAGTGCTTGTTGCCACATAGTAATTATATATTGCGGCCATTGCTGCCGCATCATCACATGTTCCTTTTCTTATCATACCTGTTGCCAAATTGCGACCGCAAAGTTAACCATTTTTCTACAACAATGACGCTTCATGAAATGTTATCCATAAAATAACCTTTAAGCATAACATACCCGATATGAAACAAATTATATTGCTCCGTCACGGACAGAGCCAGTGGAATCTTGAAAACCGATTTACCGGATGGACAGATGTGCCATTGTCGGACAAAGGTCGTGAGGAAGCACACCTTGCCGGTAAAAAAATCAAAGAAGACGGACTCAAACCGGATTTCTATTTCACATCATATCTGAAACGGGCAATCTCAACTCTCGAAATCGTTGCCGAAGAAATCGACCGCATGTGGATACCGGTTATCAAAGACTGGCATCTGAATGAGCGTCACTATGGAGCTCTACAGGGACTAAACAAAGATGAGACTGCGAAAAAATATGGTGCCGAACAGGTTCACATATGGCGGCGCTCTTTTGATGTGATCCCGCCGCTTCTCACCACAGACGACCCGCGTTTTCCGGGAAACGATCCTCGATACTGCTCCTTAACATCCGACGAACTTCCTTTAGCCGAATCACTTCAAGACACTATAGCCCGCGTACGTTGCTGCTGGCAGGAAATCATTGTGCCTCAACTAAACCACTATGACACGGTACTTGTTTCAGCGCATGGCAACAGTCTGCGCGGACTGGCCATGCTACTCTTGCACAAAACAGCCGAAGAAATAGTCTCGCTGGAAATCCCTACCGGAATGCCATGGGTATTCACTACCGACGACAGACTGAATGTGACTTCGGCAAAATACATTTGAAAGGATTTGGATTTTCCGGAAATTATCTGTAGCTTTGAAGTTGGAAAATTCCAACCTCAAAGCTGATTTTAATAATGCGTTTCTGCGACATACCTGCTCACGAATCAATAAAGACTCGTCTCCGCAACATGGCCGATTCAGGACGACTCCCCCACGCCCTACTCCTCGAAGGGCCGCAAGGCATCGGAAAACTCGCCATGGCACGAGCATTCGCCCAATATATCCACTGTAAGAACCACACTTCCGACGGCGACAGCTGCGGAGCATGCCCTTCGTGCATACAGCACCGGAACTTGAACCACCTCGATACCATCTATTCATTTCCTGTTATCGGCTCAACGACTTCCGATGATTACCTTGACGACTGGAAGCAATTCCTGTCCGAATCGACGGTGGCAAGTGCCGACCGATGGGTCGAAATTCTCAACAGATCGAAAGGCAATACCCAACCGCTGATTTATGTGGCTGAAAGCGCATCTCTTTTACGGAAACTATCGTTCACCGGCCACAGCTCTTCATTTCGTATTGTCATAATGTGGCTTCCTGAACGACTACAGGACGCAGCTGCCAACAAATTGCTAAAGATGATTGAAGAGCCGTTTGCTGACACGCTGTTTATAATGGCAAGCAATTCACCGGCCGATATAATTCCTACCATCTACTCCCGGTTACAGAGGGTAGAGATGCACGCGCTGCCTGATGCGGTCGTAGCCCAGACTCTCGTCGACAATCTCGGCATAGATTCAACCGATGCCCTTGCAATTGCACATACGGCCGAAGGCAATATCCTCACGGCGCGCCAGCTGGTCAATGGGAACTCTGACCGCAAGATGTACATGGATTTGTTTATTTCACTCATGAGGCTCGCTTACCAGCGTGACGTACGTGAACTTCGTGAATGGGCCGGAAATCTTGCCAAACTCGGACGCGAAAAAGAAATGAGGTTTTATGAGTATGCCCAACAGATGATCCGCGAAAATTTTGTCTATAATTTCAATATCCCGGAGCTTGTCTACCTCGATCGCGATGAAAAAAATTTCAGCAGCCGTTTCGCCCGTTTCATAACCGAACAGAATGCCGAAGGACTCTCCGAAACGTTCAGTAATGCACACGACGATATTGCCGGAAACGGAAACGGGAAAATTATAAATTTCGACACAGCCATAAAGGTCATTTTCCTTATTAAAAACGCTTGACCGCATGACAGTATTTCTTCAGCTGATAGCGGAAACTTATGCCTCTCGGCAGCGCGAGTCTCTTCTTGACTGCTGCTTCGTATTTCCTAACCGTCGTAGCGGTACCTTTTTCCGCGATTATCTACTCAAAGCCACCGGTAACGGAATCATAATGCCACGGATAGCCACGCTCAACGAACTTGTGGCAGAGCGAAGCAATTCCCGCGAGGCCACTCGCGACGAAGCCCTTTTCACGCTCTTCAATTGTTACCGTTCGTTTATGGATGACCGGGAAAAAATCGATTTCGACAAGTTTATTTTCTGGGGAATGATGCTGCTCAACGACTTTGACGAAGTGGATATGAATCTCGTCGATGCCGACTCACTTTTTGTCAATGTCGAAAGGTGGCGTGAGATCAGATCGTTCTACCTCACCGACGAACAGGCTGCTATCATCGAACGGTACTGGGGTGAAAAGGTCCGGTCAGCCGACGAAGTGGACAGATTTTGGGAACATATAACCAACAGCGGTACACGAAAGGATAGTCATGAGCCATCCAACAGTCGTTTTTTACGACTCTGGGAGATACTCGCTCCCCTGTATAAATCGTTTCACTCCAAAATGGAATCAGAACAGATTGCTACTCAGGGGATGATGCTCAGACAGCTTGTCAGCAATATAAAAACGGAAGGTGTCGAAAGTGTTCTGTCATATGAGAGATATGTCTTCATCGGATTCGACATGCCTACTTTAGGTGAGATCTCTATTTTCCGGGCTCTGAAAGCGGTCGGACGTGCTGATTTCTACTGGGACTTCAACACCCCCGTTGCAAAGGATGACCAGAATACAGCCGTACGTCTTATGAAACACTTGCGCGATGACTTTCCTTCCCTCTACGATATAGGCGAAGAACCCGTCACGTGCTTTCCCGAGATAGAGATTACCGGGATACCTTCAGAGACGGGTCAGGCAAAATGGGCCGGTTTAACTATTTCACGATGGATTGAATCAAAAGCCGTACACAATCCGGATAACGCTGTCGACACGGCAGTGGTGCTTCCCGATGAGTCGATGTTTATACCGATTGTACATGCCATACCGGAGCAAATCACTTCCATGAACGTTACAATGGGATTCCCTCTTCGTTTCGCTCCTGTCACGTCGCTTGTCAGTCTAATAACCAGGCTTCATATCCACAGCCGCGTCATCCACGGCGAACCCGAATTTTTTCACGAGGATATAGAGGCTATTCTGTCAAGCCCTCTTGTCCGTGCTTCCGAACCCGAACAATGCGACAGACTGCTCAAAGACATACGTTCAAACAGACGATACAATGTGGCGAGTGCATACATCTGTGTTAATTATCCTTCTCTAAGCCCGATTTTCACAAATATGAGTGAGGATAATTCGGCCAAGTCGGCTCACGACTATCTCGTAGGTCTGCTTGACTTCCTTGAACATGCGGCCGGTTCCGACAGCAACATGAAGATGGAAGAATTCTTTATCAGAGCCTGCCGCTCTTCACTTGAAGAATTATACGAAGCGGTGTGTCGATTTGACATTGAAATGCATGAAGCAACGCTCATTCATCTTATGGAACGGATGCTTTTCAACGCAACAGTCAGATTTGAAGGCGAACCATTGCAGGGGCTTCAGCTGATGGGTGTGCTTGAAACCCGCGCACTGGATTTCGACAATGTGATCATCACATCAATGAACGAGCGGGTTTTTCCAAAAAAATCTTATGTAAGATCGTTTATACCCGACACTTTACGACGATGCTACGGTCTTCCGACACCCGAACTTGCAGAGGCTCGTTACAGTTACTATTTCTACCGCCTTATATCAAGAGCACGGCATGTCGCGCTCATATATGATAACCGGGCCGCTTCGGGCCGGAATAACGAGATGTCAAGATTCATGACTCAGTTGTTATATCTGTATCCTTCGGCCAAAGTCACACACTCTTCGGCAATATACACGGGCAGGAACGATGACAGCGGGCTGATAACTCTCGCCAAGACACCCGAAATGATGTCACGACTGAACGCTTTCACGACCACCGGCAAAGAAGCCCGCTTTTTCTCGGCATCCGCGCTGAAAACTTACCTCAACTGTCCACTGCAGTTTTGCTTACGGTATGTCATGAACATGAATATCGATGATGAAATTAACGACTTTATGGAGGCAAGTACACTTGGTCAGATTGTCCATGAAGTTTTCGAAAAGTTGTATGGCTCGCTGCTGAGGCCGGGTAAGACTGCACGAGTGACCAGGGAGCATATCCTTGACTGGATAGAAAACGACCTCTTGATAAGACAGCAGATTGTAGCTTCTACAAACAGGTACTACGGTGCGCCGGATACCTCCCCGACACAACCACTCCGTGGCGAATCGCTTGTAATAGGCAATGCCATACTGCACATAGTCAAAGCCACCCTCAGGAGAGAACTCGCTTTCACACCTTTTGACTACGTTGCCGGAGAAAAGAGCATGAAAGTACGGTGGAATGTATCGCCTTCGCTCACTGTGAACTTCCGACAGATTATCGACCGAATAGACCGCGTAAACGGAATTCTGCGTATAGTGGATTACAAAACCGGCGACGAATCGACTGACCTCAAGGATATGGAACAGATGTTTACACCGGGAGCCACCAGCAAAGAACGTGCAATCTTTCAGGTTTTACTCTATTGCGAGTTGTATTCCGTGCATGAGAACGACGAATCGCCCATACAGCCCTACATCTATGCGCTCCGAAAGGTGCTTAAAAGCGGCCTGTCACCCATCAAATCACAGAAACAGGTACTATCCGATTACCGCGTGCTTGACCCTGACTTCAAGGAACGTCTGAACAGATTGCTTACTGAAATATTCAATCCTGATATTCCTTTTATCCAGGCCGTTTCATCGGAAAGTTGCATATTCTGCAACTTCAAGCAGTTCTGCGGAAGAGAGAAATGCTGATCGATCATGATGCTTTATATACACATACCTTTCTGCGCGTCTAAATGCGCATATTGTGATTTTTATTCCCGTCCCATGACCAAAATGACCTGGGCTAAGGAATATATTGATGTTATATTAAAAGAATGGAGGTTACGGCAACATGAAGTTCAGGGGCCTGTGACCACACTCTATCTCGGTGGTGGGACTCCTT
>CAZAZA010000122.1:0-7190 GCA_964489495.1 uncultured Bacteroides sp. | reverse complement strand
GCAAGGTAATCATCGACAACCTGCCGTTCCTGCTGACCGACACCGTAGGGTTCATCCGCAAGCTGCCCACACACCTGGTCGAATCGTTCAAATCGACGCTCGACGAAGTGCGCGAAGCCGACATACTGCTGCACGTGGTCGACGTGTCGCACCCCAACTTCGACGAACAGATAGAGGTGGTCAACCGCACTCTTCACGAGATATGCGGCGACCGCGACAAACCGGTGATAATGGTATTCAACAAAATCGACGCTTTCACCTTCACACCGAAAGCGGAGGACGACCTAACCCCGCGAAGCCGCGAGAACATCTCGCTCGACGAACTGCGTGAGGCATGGACGCGCCGCACCGGCGGCCTCTGCGCCTTTATCTCTGCCAAAAAGGGTATAGGGATAGACCATCTTAAGCAACTCATCTACGACGAAGCCAAGAAGGTGCACATGGAGCGGTTCCCCTACAACGACTTTCTCTTCCAGCGCTACGACGATCTTGCGGACGACGAGGCCGGCCATCCTTCCGACAACTGAATCCATGCACTACTTCATCTCTGCCGGCGAGGCATCGGGCGACCTGCACGCCTCCGAACTGATTTCAGCCCTGCGGGCACTCGACCCGCAGAGCCGTTTCACATTTCTTGGAGGCGACGCCATGACCCGTGCGGCCGGTCACGGGCCGTTGATTCACTTCCGCGACATGGCTTATATGGGATTTATCGACGTCGCCCTGCACCTGCGTTCAGTTCTTGGCAACCTGTCGACGGCCCGCAATGCCCTCGTCGACGGCCATCCTGACGCTCTCATTCTTGTCGACTACCCGAGTTTCAATCTTAAGCTTGCAAAAACCGCTGCCTCGCTGGGAATTCCCGTATTCTGGTACATCTCGCCAAAAGTCTGGGCATGGAAAACCGGGCGTGTTAAAGATATGCGCCGTCTTGTGAAAAAAGTCTACTCAATCCTCCCCTTCGAGCCCGAATTCCTGCGTAGCCACGGAGTGGAGAACGTGCTTTATGTAGGCAATCCGTCGCTTGAAGAGGTCGACCGACGTCTGGCCACACTACCTTCCCGCGACGAATGGATGAAGGAACATATGCTCGATCCCGGTATTCCGCTGCTGGCCATCGTTCCCGGAAGCCGCGTGGGCGAAATACGCGACAATCTGCCGGTAATGGCCGAGGTAGCCCGGCGTCATCCCGACATGCAGGCTGTGGTGGCCGGGGCTCCGTCGGTCGACATGTCGGTATATGACCGATACGGCCATGGCCTGACAGTGATAAAAGATGCATCGTTCGAGCTGATGCGCTATGCCCGCGCTGCCCTTGCCACCTCGGGTACAGCCACCCTTGAATGTGCTCTTTCAGGCACCCCTCAGGTAGCATGCTACCGTTCGAGCGGCTGGCCGATAGTGCACAAAATATTCGAGCATATACTTAAAATACCGTTTGTCACGCTGCCCAACCTGATTGCCGGGCAGAGTGTCATTCCCGAGCTGCTGATACACCACGTAAATCCCGACGAAACCGATGCGGCGCTCAGGCCGCTGCTCGGCGACACGCCTCAACGACAAGCACAAATCGAAGGTTACGCGCTGATGCGGCGACGGCTCGGCACCACCATGGCTGCCGCCACGTGTGCAGCCGACCTTTACGACAACCTCACCCACCACTGACAACCTTAAAATAAAATAGACCAATGAACCGATTATTCATCACATCATTAGCATTCATCACAGCCGCATGCGCATTAGCCTCCGACAGGAACGGGGAGATAAGCCGATATTTTTCGGGGGCCTCGTCTACCGACTACCGGTCGAGAGTGAAATACGGCTCCCGCGAAGAAGCCGACCGTGCCGCCGCCGAAGTGTGGGACACATGGCGTGCTGCCCAAAAAAAATCTATGGATGGGCCTTTGCTCCCGCTACGTCCTCTTGACGGACGATCGATAGGAGGCTGGCCACTGCCTGCTGCTCTGGAACCGGATGCGGAAATGCGCTACTTCTGGGGCTCTAAAGGCGAAAAGCCGTCGGAAGGCTATCCCCTGTTTCTGTATCTGCACGGCTCAGGGCCGCGCAACCAAGAGTGGTGGACAGGGTTGAAACTCGCCCAATTATTCGATGACAGCCCTTCAGCCTACTTCATTCCGCGTATCCCGAACGAAGGGCAATACTACAGGTGGTGGCAACGTGCAAAACAGTATGCCTGGGGAAGATTGCTGAAACAGGCTCTCGCTTCCGGAGAAATCGACCCGGACCACGTGTATATGTTCGGAATATCCGAGGGCGGTTACGGCAGCCAGCGCCTCGGCTCGTTCTATGCCGACTATCTGGCAGGAGCAGGTCCCATGGCCGGCGGCGAACCGCTTGCCAACGCACCGGCCGAAAATCTCCGCAACACATCTTTCATACTGCGTACCGGAGCCGATGATTACGGGTTTTACCGCAACAAACTGACCGCATACACAGCCCGCGCCATCGACAGCCTGCAGCATCTGCACCCCGACGCCTACCGCGCGACGGTGGAACTGATTCCCGGAGCGGAACACCATATCGATTATCGTCCCACCACACCCTGGCTGAGACAGTATGCGCGTAATCCCTATCCCAGACATATAAGTTGGGAAAATTTCGAAATGGACAGCATATACCGCGACTGTTTCTACAATATACGCGTCGACCGCCGGTCGAACCCCGACTTCAACAGCCGTTCCTATTATGAACTGGATATCGACAACAATACCGTCGACCTGCGTGTCGACCTTGTCGAATACACCGTCACCGAACTGGACTCCATATGGCAGATACCTCTCGATTTCGCCAAACGCCACACACCAGCCACAACAGGACGTGTGACTGTATATCTCAACGACGAGCTTGTTGACCTTGACAGACCCGTTACATTCAATGTCAACGGCCGGCGTGTGTATGAAGGCAGACTGCCGCGACGTCTCGACAATCTGGTGAACAGCTGCCGCACATATTTCGACCCACGCCGCCTGTATCCGGCAGCCCTGACGGTTGACTTGTCTGAGTTAAACTGACGCACTGAAGCCGGAAGCACCGACTCTCGTCACACGGTCAGAGTCGATAAGGCCTCGCAAAGCCTCGATAACATCCGCCCTTGTTGCAGCTGTTGCCGCAACAAGGGCGTCTATATTGACCACCTTGTCGCCTAAAATCTCTAAGATGCGGTCAGCGAGCCTGATATCTCCCGCCGGTTTCGTCACATGCGCTATCGACCGGCATATGTCGCATGTGCCGCAAGGTTCAGGCGATTTTTCTCCGAAATATTCAAGCATACCCGCCACCCGGCAGCGGTCCTGCGAGTAGACAAAGCTCTTCATGGCCTCTATGCGCCGTTTCATGCGCTCACGCTGGTCTTCATATACCGAATGCGGCAAAGTTATATATTTGGGCAGTTCGCGCGAAGTGGGGTAATAGATATACGGTGTGACACGCCGTGGTATGAAATGCAACACATGTTCGCGCTGCAGAGTCAGCAACGCCTGATAGACCTGTTCGTCGGGAATACCGAGCCGCGAAGCCATCAGGCGCTCGTCAACAGCCACATAGTCGGCAAACAGGCCCGTATAGCTGCGCAGAAGCATCTGCAGCACACCATCTGCCGATTCATCTACCCGCAGCCCGTAAAGCTCCTCCTTAGAGGCAGTGATCATCACCCGCGAACGAGTGGCGATCTCGTCTATAAACTCAATCCATCCTGCACGCGTCAGCAACATCAACGCGCTACGCGTAACCGGCGCCTTTAGTCCGAAACGCTCGCAGAACAGCTGGAAATCGAACTCATACACTTTATTATACCCCTCACCGACGGCAACCCCGAGAAAGTTACCGGCCATCTCATAGACATGCCGTATGAAGTCGCGGTCAGGGAAAGCCTCGCTGAGCCGGCGCGACAGCGTGGCTTTGTCGCTGCGCGAAGCTATGATTATGGCGAATGCCGGAAGGCCGTCGCGCCCGGCACGCCCGGCCTCCTGATAATATTCCTCAAGCGACGATGGAAGGTCGTAATGCACCACATAACGCACATCAGGCTTGTCAATACCCATTCCGAAAGCATTGGTCGCGACCATCACTCGTACATCGCCTTCCTTCCAGCGGTTCTGACGCTGGTTTTTATCCTCGGCAATCAGACCGGCATGATAAAAGTCGGCCGAAATGCCGTTTTTGACGAGGAACTGAGCCAGCTCACTTGCACGCCTGCGCGAACGCACATACACTATCGACGACCCGTTGGTGTTCCGTAACAACGACAGCAGCTTTCCTTCCTTATACTCCTCATACCTGACAATGTAACTGATGTTGGCACGGGCAAAACTTAGAGCGAACACCCTCGGCTTGTCAAAGCCTAACTGCTTCATTATGTCGGCTGTGACCTCGGGAGTGGCAGACGCAGTGAGAGCCAGCACCGGCACCCGTGACGACAGAGTGTCGCGGAGTGATCCGACTTTCAGGTACGACGGTCTGAAATCATAGCCCCACTGCGAGATACAATGAGCCTCGTCAACTACTATAAGGCTGATGAGCATAGAGCGCAACTCACCCGCAAAACTCTCCGACTGAAGTTTTTCGGGCGACACATACAGCAGTCGGGCATGTCCGGCCCTGCACCGGTCGAGAGCCAGCCGGTGTTCACCACGGCTCATTCCGGCATGCAGAAAGGCGGCGCGTATACCCTTGTCACGCAAATTATCCACCTGATCCTTCATCAGTGATATCAGCGGCGTGACGACAAGAGTCAGTCCGGGCAACATCATTGCCGGCACCTGGAAAGTGATTGATTTGCCTCCTCCGGTAGGCAGCAGTCCGAGAGTGTCATGTCCCGCGAGCACCGACGCAATGATATCGGCCTGCATCGGACGAAAAGAGTCATATCCCCAGTAACGGCGCAGAACGTCGACAGGCTCCGGAGTCATTTGTCGTAGTGTATCTCCTTGATCTGAAGCTGCACGCTATAGCCGCCGGCTCGACGGTGCTCCTCGATAGTGAAACAGATGTCAAACGGCTTGCCTGCGTGAATATGCGCGAAATGTTCCGACATATTGAACGCAATGCCGTTGAGCACCTTCCCTGATGTAGGATCGACAAGCTCAAGGCGTATGTGCTCATGGCTGCGCCCTACAAGGCGGCTCGTACCGAAATCGGTAACGTCACGAGACATAAACACCGGCTTGCTGTTTCCCGGGCCGAATGGGTTGAACCGACGCAGTAACGCCATAAATTCAGGCGTAATCTCGGAGAAAGTGATGCAAGCGTCGATCTCGACCTGCGGATGTAGCTGCGAAGGCAGTATGTTGGACGACACATACTCTTCAAACCTGCGGGTAAATTCCGGTATGTTTTCCTCCTTCATCGACAAACCGACGGCATAGGTATGACCGCCAAAGTTTTCAAGCAGGTCACGGGCCGAGTCAACAGCCTTGTAGATGTCAAAACCCTGTACGGAACGCGACGAGCCGGTTGCCAGTCCGTTTGACAAGGTGAGCACCACCGACGGTTTGTAATACAGCTCGGTAAGCCGCGACGCAACAATGCCGATAATGCCCTTGTGCCAGTCCTTGTTGTAAATGACAATCGATTTTGCGTTGGAGTCGATTTCTCCCCGGCTGTCAAGAATGGCGTTTGCCTCTTCGGTGATGCGTTTGTCAAGCTCTTTGCGGTCCTGATTATACTGGTCGATAGCTTTGGCGCGGGCATAGGCTTCGCTGACATCACGCGACACAAGCAGGTCGACCGCCTCGCGTCCGCTCTGCATACGTCCCGAAGCATTGATACGGGGGCCAATCTTAAAAATCACGTCACTTATTGTGATTTCGCGCGAACCGAGTCCGCATATGCGCGATATGGCACGCAGTCCAAGGCTCGGGTTAGTGTTGAGACGCCGTAGGCCGTAATATGCCATTATACGGTTCTCGTCGACCATCGGCACTATGTCGGCGGCAATGCTCACGGCCACAAGGTCGAGCATGTTTTCAAGCTCGGTCTGTGGGAGACTGTTGCTTATGGCGAATGCCTGCATGAACTTGAATCCGACACCGCACCCCGACAGGTGAGGGCACGGATACGTACACCCTTCAAGCTTGGGGTTGAGAATGGCGGCCGCGTCGGGCAGAGCGTCGTCGGGCACATGATGGTCGCATATGATGAAGTCTATGCCGAGCGACTTGGCATAGGCGATTTCCTCGTTGGCTTTGATGCCGCAATCGAGGATGATTATGAGTTTCACTCCCTGCTCGGCGGCGTAGTCGATGCTACGTTTAGATATTCCGTAGCCTTCGTCGTAGCGCGTCGGTATGTAGTACTCTATATTTGAGTAGTAGTTCAGAAGGTATTTATAGACCAGAGCCACAGCCGTAGTGCCGTCGACATCATAGTCGCCGTACACCATAATACGCTCTTTCGAACCCATGGCACGGTTGAGGCGTTTGACGGCCACGTCCATCTGCGGCATCAGGAACGGGTCATGAAGATTGCCCAGAGAAGGATGAAAAAACTTCTCGGCATCACTCACTGACCGTATCCCGCGCTGTATCAGCAAATGGGCTATGGCTTTGCATCCGTCATATTTCTTTGCCAGCTCGGTCTCTAATTGTTGTTCTTCTGAAGTAAGGGGTGAATAATACCATTTACTTGTCATTTATGTTGTTTTTATTTTTTTCTTCTCCCGGGCGTGACAAGCCAATGGGTATTCGCACTGTGATGACTGCGGCCGGTGGTATTGATTGGTCGAGGATGAGAGGTGTGCTGCGCCGCCGGCGCAGCTGGGTATACAATTGCCGGCATGAGGAGATCCGAAGGAGGTCACGCGTTATCCGCTCGCTCGCGGAAGTGACTTTTTATAGTCGTATGCAAAATTACGGAAATCCCGCGTCTCCCACAAGATTTTTAACTTATTTAATCCTTACAATACTTAATAGCCGGTTCGCACCGTGCCCGGTCACGGTTTGGTGGTTACTTGTCCGAGCTTTTCCCCTATGCTCTTCACATCACTCCCGCAACGTTCCCCTGACAGTCCGTCAGATAGTAGTAAGCATCGAAGCACCCGCACATTTTATGTTGACGATCAAATTATTATGTAGGGACGCACGGCTCGTGCGTCCGGTTGCTGGCAGGTTCATGCATCCGGGGACATTCGGACGCACGAACCGTGCGTCCCTACCATTTTGCTTGCTTTCAAT
>CAZAZA010000121.1:0-7324 GCA_964489495.1 uncultured Bacteroides sp. | reverse complement strand
ACTAGTGAGGGTATATCATGATTGTTTTGTAATTTTGCCGACATATTGTCAATAACCGAACATATCAGACCATGCTCTCAGAACAACAACAGCAACAAATCATAGACCTTATACACAGTAAGGTGATACCAGCCATCGGATGTACCGAACCTATAGCCGTTTCGCTGTGTACGGCACGTGCCACCGAACTATTGGGTACAGTTCCCGACAAAATCGAGGCTTGCCTCAGCGCCAATATCATCAAGAATGCCATGGGCGTGGGTATCCCGGGCACCGGAATGACCGGACTGCCGATTGCCATAGCACTCGGTGCTTTGGTCGGAAAATCGGAATATGAGCTGGAAGTGCTACGCGATGTTAACGATGAGGCTTTGGATCGTGGCAAACAGTTCGTTGCCGACAGCCGGATAAGTATTTCGCTTAAAAGCGGCATATCGGAGAAGCTGTATATCGAAATTCACTGCGAGGGTAAGGGCCATAAGTCGACGGCTGTCATAGCCGGAGGGCATACCACATTTGTGTATCTGGAGCGCGACGGAGAAGTGTTGCTTGACACCCGCAAGACCGATGACGGAGAGGCTGAGTCACACGACACATCGCTGACTTTGGCCAAAATATGGGAGTTCGCTACTGAAACACCGGTTGAAAAACTGAGGTTTATACTCGATGCGGCACATCTCAATATGGATGCAGCCGAGTTTTCGCTCAACGGCAAGTATGGGCATTCGCTCGGCCGAATCATCGGCGCCCGTCATGGCAACCGCATTATGGGTGACTCGATGTTCACCCACATTGTGGCATATACAGCCGGTGCATGCGATGCCCGTATGGGTGGCGCGATGGTTCCGGTTATGAGTAATTCGGGCAGCGGTAACCAGGGTATTTCGGCCACTGTGCCTGTTGTGGTCTATGCGAGGGAGAACGATGTGGAAGAGACCACGCTTATACGTGCTCTGATTCTGAGTCATCTTACAGTGATATACATAAAGCAGAAACTCGGACGTCTGTCGGCACTCTGCGGGTGTGTGGTGGCGGCTACCGGCTCGAGCTGTGGACTGACGTATATGATGGGTGGCGGTTACCGCGAGGTCACCTATGCCGTCAAGAATATGGTTGGCAACCTCACCGGCATGATTTGCGATGGTGCAAAGCCAAGCTGTGCCCTTAAGGTGACTTCCGGCATTTCGACTGCTGTGTATGCCGCTCTTATGGCTATGCATGAGGCAACAGTCACGTCTCTTGAAGGCATTGTCGATGATGACCCTGACCGCAGTATCGATAATCTGACCCGTATCGGTCTTCAGGGCATGGCTCAGACCGACCGTGAGATTCTCGACATAATGTTAAGCAAGTAAAGGATTACTTCTCTATTTCTTCACGCTTGATTTCCGTGGGCATGCCTGTAGACCTGTCGATGAGTATGGTCTTCGGCAGCTCGCGCATGAGCGGAAGGTCGTCGTTATGGTCTGTGACAATTATTAGCGGGACGAGTCCGGCTTTACCGGAATATTCTTTCACGCATTTGAGTTTTTCTTCTCCCCGGCATTCAGTCATGTCGGGGTTGTCGGTCATAGGTGTTGCGACGAAATCGCCTTGCCATATCCACGGTATGTAGGTGTCAGGTGCGGCTGTGGCGAGCAGCACATGGGATGATTGAGATATAATCCCTGCCACCTTCGGATTGATGGCTTTGGAGACTCGTTCGACAAATATTTTGCGCAATTGCGGGTCATTTTGGTCAATAAGCCGGCAGATGCCGAATTTCATGTGGCGGTGCGAGACCATACCGAGTTTGCGGGCGGCCAAAAGTCCAAGTGCCCGGCATAGACTGATCAGCTTGAATCGGACGCCCATACGACGCATTCCGCATTTCAGATAGATGTGCAGCGTGTTGCCTCGCACATATGTGCCGTCAAGGTCGACAACGGTAAGTGATCTGTCGCTTTTCATTGCCTGAAATCTTTTGACCAGGGAAACCTCACAAGCCGCCGGTCGCTGTACAGACAGAAGTCCGGATTGACAATAGGATTGCGGGTCGTGACAGTTATGACAGCTGTTGCAATAATTGCATCGGGTGATGCACTGCGAAGCGCGTCGATCACTCTTTTCATTGTCGCACCGGAGTCGATGGAGTCGTCTATAACGAGTATCCGGCGTGCCTCTGATGCTGCTTTGATCTGCTCAGATGATAAAGCCAGCGACGTTGCAGCCTTCGGCTGTCGTGAGGCGAGAAATAGGGATTCGATACGGCGCATGTTGTCGCGTATCCAAAGTGGCGAGTTCCGGATAATCATCCAGATAAAATCATGACCCTCTTTACCGGCAGTAGAGGGCCGTCGGCTTTCGATAGCAATATGGCCTATATCAACGAACATAATGCGTGCCATGTATTCGCCTCCCGAGGCTATTCCCACAATTAGGTCGGGTGCAAATCCACGGCTCATCTCCTCAAGTTGAGAGCATGCGACGGCAAAGGCCGGGTTATCGAGAGTTGTCACTTTCATGAATACAAAAATAATAATAACCATCCGATTTCGCCTCATGTCTGGCAAAAAAATGCCATAGGCCGGCATGTGAAAATAATAAGTCCGACTTCTTGTATTCGGAAGTCGGACTTATGCTTTGAGGGAGGAGAGGTTGATGATCTTACGGATCAAAAGTCTGCCAGTCGGTGGAATATCGGACGCAAGGTGAATTTGAATGTCCTGTCTCCGTAAGGTATCATGTATTGTGGAAGAGGACGTGCACCCCAGCTGTCCTCACAAGCCAGACCCTGTTGTACTTGATCGACACATAGTGTTGTGAATCCGGAACGTCTGACTTCGGGAGAGTGGGTGTTGCGTTTTTCAGGTCCGTTGTCGAGGCTTTCGACAGTGTATTCGAGGGCCGAGGCCGAGAATGGGGTAGTGGCTGTGATTTCAAGTCCGTTGCCGGCTTTGTTTAGCTGTTGCCAGTAGCGCACGTCGCTTTTTGTGCCGGTTTCCTGGGGACGAATGTATGGGTAGAACTGTTCGGCTACACTTTGTCGGTAAAGTCCAAGGAAAGCTGCGTCTTTTCGGTCGGCATAATTTTCGCCGGGTCCACGCCCGTAATAGGTAATGTTGTCAAATTCAGCCGGCATTTCCATCCTGATACCAAAACGGAACATTCCAGACACTTTTGCTCCCGGTGTGGTGGAAAGCGATTCGGTAACGGCCACCGATCCGTCGGATTTTATGTCGTAAGTCATGGAGAGTTTCGACTGCACGGCGGCCATGTCGTAGACAGCGGTGACTGTTACACTTCCGGCATTGGTCTCCGACTTGAAATCTGACAGCTTTATCTCCGGATTGCGCCATGCTGCAAATTCGCGTTGCAGGCCCGCTCCGTAGTCGTTGTCGGTGGGTGCACGCCAGAAATTGGGCGCGAGGTCGCCGCCATCTTTTATCATATCGGTGCCTTCGACATTGTAGCGTGTCATGAGTCCGGTATTGCGATTGAACTCTATTTTAAATCGATCATTTTTGACAATCAGATAGTTGCAATCGTTTGTTACGGTCTGAGGGGCATTCCCGCCGACAACGTTGCACCGTGTGGCAAAGCTGTTCTCGCGACCGGGTGTGAGGATAATCTGTTGCCGAGCCACGGTGTGTCCGGCCGGAAGAAGGCCTTCTGCCTTTACGAGGTTGTAGTTGAGGTTAAGAGTCCATTCACCTTCATCCGACAGATGACCGTAGGGAATGGTGATTTCGGCGGTCTCGCCCGCTTCGACTTCAAGTCGGCTGATGCTGCCCTCGCGCACCGGTACGCCGTTGTTCAGAAGAGTCCAGTCAAGATTGATGTCTGAAAGATCGCGGAAGAAATTCTCGTTATAGACACTCATTTTCCCGGTGGCAGTGTCGACCGGCTTTGTCCAGATATTTTGATAGAAATAGGCAACTTCGTTGGCATGCGGGTTGGGGATGCGGTCGGGGCCCACCAATCCGTTGCAGCAGAAATTACCGTCGGTCGCGTCAAAACGGTTGAAGTCTCCGCCGTAGGCATATATTTCAACACCGTCTTTGCCTTTCCATCTCAGACCCTGATCGACGAAGTCCCAGATGAAACCGCCTTGCAGCGACGGGTATTTGCGTATTATCTCCCAGTATTCCTTGAAACCGCCCATCGAGTTTCCCATGGCATGGGCGTATTCGCACTGTATAAGAGGTTTGTCGGTCGGGGCATTTTTCGCGTAATCCTCCATCCCTTTGTAGCGGTAGTACATCGGGCAGAAAATATCGGTTTTGCCATTCCATCCGGCTTGTTCATACTGCACTGCACGGCTTGGGTCTTCTTTTTTGATCCACTCGTAGGCTGCCTCGAAGTTAGGTCCGTATCCAGCCTCGTTGCCAAGACTCCAGAATATGATTGACGGATGATTGAAATTGCATTGCACGTTGCGCTGATTGCGTTCGAGGTGTGCTTTTGCATAAACTGGGTTTTTGGCAAGTGTCTTGTCGCCGTAACCCATGCCGTGGCTCTCAATGTTGGCTTCGGCAACAACGTAGATACCATATTTGTCGCAAAGGTCATACCAC
The DNA here is from genome assembly GCA_964489495.1 of uncultured Bacteroides sp. Classification (GTDB taxonomy): domain Bacteria; phylum Bacteroidota; class Bacteroidia; order Bacteroidales; family Muribaculaceae; genus Paramuribaculum. Next base: position 2,768 of record CAZAZA010000121.1, on the reverse strand, counting down.
TTTGGGTCGTTAGGGTAGTGCGATGTGCGTACGGCGTTTATGTTCAGCTTTTTCATCAGCTGAATATCCTGAAGCATTCGTTCGGTCGACACCACATAGCCGCCGTCAGGGTCAAGTTCGTGGCGGTCGACCCCCTTGAACAGCACCGGCTTGCCATTGATGAGGATCTGATTGCCCGAAAGCTCGATCTTGCGGAATCCTACATTCACCGGTATCACTTCGTCGCTGCCCTTCATACGCGCTGTCAGCGTATATAGATTGGGCGTCTCAGCACTCCATTTCATAGGGGCGGCAACGTGCATCACCGCACGCCCGCTGCCTTTTGCTGTTGCGGAGGCTATCTCTTTACCGGAAGTGTCGCACAAGATAAGGTCGACAGGGCGCTCTGCTGTGAGTGCGAGGTCGATGTTTAGCACCCCGTCGGTGTAATCGTTCACTAAGTCGGGGGTGATACGTATGTCTTCGATGCGCCGTTTGTCGCGTGCGTAAAGATAGGAGTCTCGTGCAACGCCCGAAAATCTGAAAAAGTCCTGGTCTTCAAGATATGTGCCGTCGCACCATCGGAACACTTGAAAACAAATCAGATTTTTCTGGCCGGGACGAATGTAGCGGGTTATATCAAATTCAGCGGCGATCTTGCTGTCCTCGCTGTAGCCTACATATTTTCCGTTGACCCAGAGGTAGATGTTGGAAGTTACCGAGCCGAAATGGGCAAACACGTCTTTCCCGTTCCAGGAAGCCGGAACTATAAATGACTGTCGGTATGTGCCGACGTGGTTGTTTTCAGTAGGCGGAAGCGGAGGATTATTCTCATATTGGTTTCGCCATGCGTAACCGATATTTACGTAAATAGGGTCGCCGTATCCGTTCAATTCCCACATACCCGGGATACGGATATTGTCCCATCCATTGTCGTTGAAATCGGTGCGCCAAAAGTCGGTTGGTCGTTGCGAGGCATCGTTGACCCAGTTGAATTTCCATATGCCATCAAGCGACATATAATTGTCTGAGGACCTGACGTCGCCCGACAGAGCAGCCTTCTCGTCAGCCGAATATGCAAAATGCGTTGCACGCATCGGAGCGCGGTTCACAGCATTAGTTTCTGCGTCAGTCCACTCCTTAAAGGTTTGAGCTTGAACTGTAACACCTAATCCAAGGCTTGCAAGAAACATGGTAATGATTCTGTTCATGTAATAAATGTTTGGTTCGGACAGCAAATTTACAAAACAATAATAAACATAAAAAACATAAATCCTGAGATACTTGAAAAAAATGTCATGTGAAAAAGTTGCGGGACGTGATATTATCAGCCAAATTATAGGGGATTTTTAAATGGTTTTCGAAAAAGTTTGAAAAAAATTTGGAGGATTCAACAATAATGCCTAACTTTGCATCGCTTTTGAGGGGAGCGCCCCTGCAAGCAATGATGAATCGTTAGCTCAGCTGGTAGAGCACAACACTTTTAATGTTGGGGTCCTGGGTTCGAGCCCCAGACGGTTCACCAAGAATGAGGCAGTCAGATTAATTTCTGGCTGCTTTTTCTCTTTAGATAAGTTTCTTTAGTATAAAGCTTAGGGAGCACCGCATCAGCATGGAGGTGGCCAGCGCAACAAAGAACATAGATATGTTGCAGGGTGCGCAGAAATCGAGCCTTTTGATGAAATAAAACATCGCCATGTACTCAATGAGGTTAGCGATGTTGCAGGAGTCCGGTATGATTGGATGACCGATAGAGGTTATAGTGGCGAAGTGACAAGATGATTATTTTTCCCTTTAGAAATTGTAAGACAGTGTAAGGTAAGCTCCTTGCATAAAGGTGTGGGTGGGATAGAATTTAGAGAAACTAATTCCATTATATGATAAATGTCTATATTGGCTGTAAATGTCAAGATTCGACATCAAATATCCCACACTGAATCCGCATGGGCCAATATCGGCATTTATGCCAAGATGAATGTCCATCGCAAACCATTGTCCTTTATTTGTGCTGATGTAATCGTAATCGGTTACAATTAATCCGGTCGCTTTCTCAATGCACACTCTCTGATAAGGAACGTTCAGCATTATGCCGGGTTCTGCATACAAAGAAAGTGCAAGCTGTCCTATGCCGATAGCCGGACTTTTCAGCATAACAGACGGCCGCAAATAAAGATTACTTGGCTTATTGTCATCGTCATCAATAGACCAATTTGAACCTGAAGCCCAACCATCTTCATACCAGTTCTTCCACCAACCTAAGCTTCCGCCTACACCAAAATATTTCCAAAACATATAATGGTACGAGAATTGCAGCTGATATGCGTCAGAGGTAGTCAATGCACCTGTAATTGAAGCACGGTGATGAGTGAAATATTCGTCACTAAATTTATTCTGCCCTTGCATTAATGATGTAATAGACAGCAATAGAAACAATATCAGCTGTTTACGACTCGTCAATATTTTGAAAATTGTCTTGTGACGCTTCATCTTGTATCCGCCAAATAACGGTTTAGCAATTATTTCCTTCAGAATCGAAGAGGTCATACATTACGCCCGATTCCTCCGAAACTGACATAATGATGTCTTTTGTTTTGTCTCTTGGTTCATCATCACTGCAGGCTGTCAGTCCAGCTAACGTAAGTATTGCGACTATTAATTTTATAAATTTACTCTTCATTTCGTTGATGAAAAGGTTTCTGAGATTTGCTTTGCTACCCTCCTTATAGCCCCTTTAATATCATGCGAAGCTCCTGCAACCCCAAGAGAGGAATATGCGCCTTTGCATGATG
>CAZAZA010000120.1:0-7437 GCA_964489495.1 uncultured Bacteroides sp. | reverse complement strand
TATCCGATTATAAAAGCTATATGCTATGCGGCAATTCGATGTGAAATTCAGAAAAGATAAACCGAATTTCGTTATCCGAAAAGTCAGACCTTAATTTTGGATTCTAATAGCCATATCTGGCCTGCCAAACAATACTGGATTTTAGAGCCGAGCTCCTACAATAATAGGATAATCGATTAGAAATCTCAATTATTGTTGCTCTCAAACAGACTATTCGGTTGCCACACTCAATTCAAATCCGATATGACATCACATAATTTTCTTACCGAGCGTTAGAATGATACATGGTTCGGCATCGGGCTAAAAATGTTGCCATATCGCAATACGAAAAGTTATTCTGGCAGACAAAAACATCCTGTGTAAAAAATTCGTTGATTCTTTCTTTTCGTGGCCGACATTTGCAGTAAACTTTCGCATTGAGTACACTTTTAGTACACCTTAGAAATAAGAAACCCCTTGAAATCAGTCGGTTATCAAGGGGTTGGAGTGCCCAGAACAGAAGCAGCCGAATGGAAATGTATGCAATGTTATGGAAGTGGGTTCAAGTTGTGGATAAATTGATAATACATTTAATATAAGGTTGTTACAAAATTTTAATTGTAAAATTCAGTGTCATTTGCTTTCAAAATAATCCGCTAAAAATCATTTTGGGGGACAATCGGGGGACAAAAAATTAAGACTAAATTTGGAGCGTAACCATTTTATTTATAACTTTGTATATAGACAAATCAGGTGTTAAATTATTTTAACACGCAGTGTAATCCATCAAAAACAACTACCGAATGGCAACTATAACTCGCTCCTTGTCAACAAAAGAAGATGGCAATGGCCGTGTTGAGTTTATGCTTAGAATAAACTCTAACCGCACAACAAGAGTTCGTGTAAGAAGCGGCATATTCATACCGAAAGACCGTTTTGCGGATGGGAAATTCGTATATCCTCGAGCAAATCCAAAACTTTCATCAGAACTGAGAGATATTGAGAATACCCTTCACAATCTGGAGCAGGTGTTGTTCTCTTTGTGCGAAACCACTCCTGCCGAAAAACTCACAAAAGAGTTGTTTGAAAGGACAATCGACCGCTTCCATCACCCAAAACGAGAGCGAAAGCCGAAGGAGGTCGAAGAGAAGCTGCAAAAGAAGTTCATCGAGCTTGTGGAGGAATTTCCCGCAAAGCGCGGACTTTCGGAATGGCGTCAACGCAGATATGGAGTTCTGAGTCGAAGCCTTCATCGATTCGAGCTTTACCGTAAAGTTAAGCGAAAGCTTCCATCGAAACTCGACTTTGAGGTGTTCACGGCTGACTTGTTGGAGGACTATGAACAGTTCCTACGCAACGAACCCGAAATATTCGACAAATATCCCAAGATATTCGAGCAATATCCAGCAGAAACAAGAAAGGCGCGCAAATCCCGTCGGCCATTCCCGAAGGGCGACAATACTATAATAAACATATTTGCCTGCCTTCGCACGTTCTTTCATTGGGCCATAGAAGAAGGTCTTACCTCCAATAATCCATTTACAAAATACAAGGGTAAGACTACGGAACGTTACGGCACACCGTATTATATAACACTCGAAGAACGTGACAGAATAGCGGACTTCAATCTTTCAACAAACAAGCCCCTTGCCGTTCAGCGCGACATTTTTATATTTCACTGCTGTATTGGCTGCCGTATATCAGATCTCATGCGTCTGACTCCAGCCAATATCATAAATGACGCAGTGGAATATATCGCCAGCAAGACAAAGGGCGAGCGGCCGACAGTAATAAGAGTTCCCTTGACCCAAAGGGCAAAGGAGATTCTCAAACGTTATGAGGGAGAAGATAAAGAAGGGCGCATTCTGCCGTTCATAAGCTCCCAGAAATACAATGTGGCAATCAAAAAGATATTCAAAGAGTGCGGAATAACGAGAATCGTAACTGTGCTTAATCCTACCACCGGAGAGGAGGAGCAACGGCCCATCAATGAGATTGCGAGCAGCCATCTTGCCCGGCGCACATTCGTAGGCAACCTTTACAAGAAGGTTAAAGACCCTAATCTCGTAGGTGCATTGAGCGGACACAAAGAGGGAAGCCGAGCTTTCGCCAGATACCGCGATATTGACGATGATATGAAGAAGGAGCTGATAGGCCTGATGGAATAGCAGCTCTAACATTGGGTTAATTTCCTGAATGTGAACTTTTCTTTGTTTATCATAGTTGACAAATAAAATATTATTGTTAACTTTGTCAACTAAATATAAGCACGAAAATGAATAGACAAGCCAACGACATATTTTCACGCCGGTTGCGACAGGCACGACTGATGAAGGGGCTATCTTTGGAAAAGCTCTCACAAGTAGTAACTCCTTCTGTTACAAGGCAAGCCATAAACAAATATGAGAAAGGTCTTATGATGCCAGACAGTCGGGTACTTATTGCACTTGCCGCAGCACTGGGCGTCAAGATAGACTATTTCTTCCGGCCATTCACTGTTGAAGTAGATCATGTTAAATTCCGCAAAAAGCCACGTTTTCCGGAGCGCATGGCTTCTGCCGTAAGGGAAAAGGTGCGGGAGGAACTGGAACGTTATCTGGAGGCCGAACAGCTTTGCGGTTGTTCGACTGATTTCTCTATGCCCCGTAAGAGCGTCCGCAACACAGAAGAAGCTGTAATCCATGCAAACGAGGTAAGGAAATATCTCGGACTCGGCAATGACGGAGTTTCCAATGTTATCGAGGTGCTTGAGGAAAACGGAGTAAAAGTTATTGAGATTGCAGAAGATAAGGATTTCGACGGACTTAGCGGATATGCCAACGGCACCATTCCCCTTATCGTAATAAACGGCAGTTTTATTACCGAGCGTAAGCGTTTCAATGCCCTGCATGAGCTGGGACATCTTCTGCTTGACATACCAGCTGATATGCCGGCAAAGGAGGTGGAGAACATCTGCAATGCCTTTGCGAGCGAGTTTCTGCTGCCTGTGGAGGTGCTTAAAGCTAAGGTCGGTAGTTGTAGACATGACATATCACTGTCGGAGCTTACCGACATACAGCGTCAGTTCGGAATATCCATTGACGATATTATGGTTGCGTTATATACCGGTGGTGTGATTTCCGCAAACCGTTATTCCGGTTATCAGGCCAAGAAGAACAGGCTTCCGGACTTCAAGGCTCTTGCCGAGAAGTCGAGGGCTGTTGCCGAGCGGTCTGGCCGTTTTGCGCGCATGGTCTACCGGGCATTGGCCGACGAAACCATTACCTTTTCCAAGGCCGCAGTTCTACTGAATACCTCAGTTGAGAGCGTCAAGTCACACCTTCAATTAGTATGACAAGATGGATATAATTGTCAATGACACAAACATATTCATCGACCTTCATTCAATAGGACTATTGGAGTGTTTCTGCAAATTACCCTATGAAATCCGCACTGTGGATTTTGTAATGGCTGAAATTTCCAACCCCCGTCAATACGAGGATATGGAACGACTGGTAACTGAAGGAAAAATATGTGTAGAAAGTTTCACGCCTGAAGAGATCGCAGAGATTGTCGAAGAATATTCAAATGTTTCCGGGAATCTCTCAATACCGGATTGCTCGGTCTGCTATTATGCAAGGAAGTACGATGTGACACTGCTGACAGGCGACAGACAGCTCCGCAGGTATGCAGAGGCCGGTAAACTGACGGTAAAGGGAATATTGTTTGTGTTCGATGAATTAGTGCAACATTCTATAATAACACCCTGTATCGCAGCCTGTAAGCTAAAAGAATTGTACTCAATAAATATCCGCCTTCCTAAATCGGAAATACAAAGGCGTATAGACTTATGGGAAAATGCCGAATGAACATATGGATATAGTTGAAATACAATATAGCGTTAACCGCTTGATTGCGGGATTGAGCCTGTTCCGAAATAAAATATCCTCAGTTTCTTCCGATGGATTACAAAGGCTTTCTGATTATTTTGCTGATAATCAGCTTGATTTTGAAAGGGCTATGAGAAACGAGGTAAAGGATAAAGGGAGTGATTATTATGTAGCGCAACTATATAAAGGCCTTTCATCATATCTTGAATGGTATGTTTCCGAAAGCGAGGATGCCGGAGATGCCGGTAACAGCCTTGCCAAAGAGATATACGATCGGATTGTGTTTCTATGGATTCCGCCGATAGAGAGTCTGTTTCCCAATGTGGCGAAATCAACTGAAAGAAATATTATCCGTGTAGACGATAAAGACCCGGAAGGATATAACAAGCCTTATGAACGACCCGGAGAGCATTATCGTAGCATACGTTATGACATAGTTGAGAATCCGGATTATCCACACCTCACGGCCAATGAGATATATAGACGGTTGAAAGAATTGGCTGCCCCGATAAGCGGAGAGGGCGTTAAAATAGGAATGCTTCTCAACATCGCGATAAAGCACCGGCTTCTCCTATGCAAACCCCAGGGCAAGACATTGAGCCGAGAGCTTGGAATGACATGTTCATACCCTGCCGTAACAAATGTTATTGATACCCCCGACGGCTATTTCAATATTGATGACTGGGGAAGGGAAATAGAAGTTAAATTGCTGAAAGAATAGCCGTTTACTGTCAACACATACCATTCCGCGTTAGAGCTTAAACTTAAATCGCTTAAATAAAAGCGGTCGCGGTAAAAGTAAAAGGAGTCCTGTCCGTACAGGGCTCTATTTTTGTGCCGTAATTCAAAGAAACAGATTATGGCAGCAGAAATAATCAACTCCATACTGGAAGGTCCCAAAGGGGTATATCTGGTAGTCGACGCCACTGATATGAAGGTGGCATTTCAGGAATTTCTACGCATCACACGTGAGGCCGAAGATGAGCAGCGCGCCTACGACGATGAGCTTGCGACTGTGACACGGGAGGAAGCATGCAAGATTTTCAACCGTTCCTACAGCACCCTTCTCCGGTGGGAAAAGGACGGTTATCTTGTGCCGGTCAAAATAGGAAAGACGCCGCTTTACAAAATGTCGGATATAAAAGACATACTGAATCAGAAATTTGGGAAAGCGTGAGATTAAGAGTTCTAAAAAACTTTGTCTGAATGCGGTTTATTAAAAATTAATTAAGGCTCCGCCCAGGAATGTCTTGGTTCCCTTAAAACCTGACTTAAGATGATTGCTTATTGGCGATACCCGCTCCAGATTGAATCTTCTAAAACTTCGGTAAAAAGATTGTCGAATTTAGAGGAAAGTCACTCTTGTCGTGTCAATTCCCGGTCATCTCGGAAGTCGGGGTTGTCATCCTACTTTTATAAAGGGTACGCCGTATGTTCGATAGTTTTTTTGTTCAATCCATTCCCGGTCACCGGGAGTGCAGCCGCAGGAAGAATCATACGACTGGACAGGGTGGAATCAGAAGAGGTGTCTGAAAAACGATGTGGCTTGTCAACGCGACAAAAAGGTTTCACACAGGAGAATATGACGTCAGATGGAAACGGGACCTGTATAAACCCGCTTGCCATTTCATTGTGGGAGGCACAAAACCGATGATTATGAAAAGTCCTCTACCTGTCATTGACTCATCGCGACTATACAGCCGTCAAGAAGTTGCCGCCATGTTTTCCCTTACCGACTTTGAGTTGTTCAGCTATGTCAGTGAATCTGACGGGCTGGTCTATGAAACAGACAGCACCAGTCCATATCCCCGTTTTCGTGGGAGCGAACTGTTGAGATTCTTTGTAAAAACGCACAAGCTATGCCAAGATGGATGCCGGTCTATGAAGATGATATGACTCACTGGCTCTGGGATAACGCACAGCGTTATCAATGGTGGCTTGAAATAAGGTTCCGGGCCGCCAAGACACCGGGCATGAGATATGTGGGTGACACAAACATCCGCATTAGGGTGACTTATGGGGAATGGCCTGTAACGATTGCCTATCTCGGAAGCCGTTGGCACGCCGATGAGAGAGCCGTAATATCTTTTCTTGAAGCATTAGAAGAAGATGGACTGATTACACGAAAGAAGAGCGGTCTTGTTACTGTTATTTCTGTCTGTGGATTTGAAAAATATTGCTTCAATATGCAGAATGACGGCACTACGGCTTTGCCTGAAGATATGACTGAAGATATAGTGCAGGACACTTCGCAGGAGCATATGACTGATGAAAGGCAAGTCACCACGCAGATCGAAACCGCTACCGAAATGCAGAACGGAACGCGGTCATATTTATATAAAAGAAAAAATATAAAAAAACTTTTAATTGAAGGAAAGCACGAGCGCGAAAAAGAATTTTTAGAAAAACTGAAAAAATCGAATTCAACGCTTGAAGGAATGGCAATGAGCTTGCATTGCGACATGTCGGATCTTATGGCGATTGCAGATGATTTCAGTAATGCTACAATAACCACCGAGGACTGGCATCCCACGTTCTCGGCTTTCAAAAAACACTTTCTCAACTGGGCCCGTATGAGAATTAAAAAACCGAAAGATGAAATATCCACAAAAAATAAATCCGCAGAAGGCAGTTCGCCAAATGCAGGACGCCGCAGAGGACCGATTACGCCCGATTGCGGACTTAACGAAGATTGATGTTTACAAGCAGTTTTTCTTGCGATGCGCAAGGGAGATATGCCCCGGCTATACCGTGCGTGACGATCAGCGTAAAATACTGAACGATATCGTACACTGGGCTTTGAAGGACTATCACGGGAATCTTGACCCTGACAGGGGGTTATTGCTATGGGGCGACATAGGTACCGGAAAATCAACCCTTCTCAAGATTGTCCGACAGTTCTGCTATGCGGTACACCCGCCTCGCAACGGTATGCGCTATTGGTTCCGAATGACAAATGTAATCGACATTTGCGCCGAGTTTTCCGATGAATCGCGCGATGGTGGCTACTATGCTCTCCAGACTTACATCACAAGCTGCCGTCAGGCATTCGACGAGCTTGGGAGTGAAACGACGCCTACCGGACGATGGGGTAATTTTGAGAATGTCATGCAGTATGTTCTTCAACGTCGCTACGACCTGCGCGACAATCAGTTTACCCATGCGACAACCAATCTCTCACTGCAACAGCTTTCACAGGTCTATTCTCCCCGAATATACGACCGCTGTAAGGAAATGTTCAATTTCGTGGAGATACGTGGCAAAACGTTTCGTAAAACATATATACCGGGAAATGATGGCGAAACGAAGGCATGAGAAAAAGGTCAATATCTCCATGATTGATCGCAAAAGGCTCTACACCATTTCTGAGGTCGCAAGGATAATCGGCATAAGCCGTTCATATTTCTATTATTGCTTCGACCACAACGAGAAGTTTCCCAAACCAACGTTCATCAATGGAGTAACACGCCTGACGGGTAACGACCTTATAGAGATTATAGCCCTGCGGAGGCACAAGGGGCTATAATCCCGGCGGTCAGTTCCAGTGATACCACGGCGGTGCGTGGCGTTCAGGCGAGGCTATGGCTTC
>CAZAZA010000119.1:0-7513 GCA_964489495.1 uncultured Bacteroides sp. | reverse complement strand
GAACAACAAGTGGAACAGTCTGACCAAAACAGGCGAGGTATTTCCGATGGAAAAGTTTTCGGAATGAATGCCCAACTTGGGGTTGTTTGTATATGGCCAGAGAATGTCGATGTGGATTTATATGTAAAGAATTTAGCTACCGGAGAAGTATGTTGCTTTAGCCGCAAGAATACACCTTTTGGAAATCTTAATGAAGACATTACATCACGTAGTTCTTCTGATGATGATCGCTACGAATTATTTTATCAATCGAAGATTGTTCCGGGGCATTACCAGATTTATGTCAATATATATGGTGGTCAAAACAACACTTGGAATGGACAACCGGCACATGTTGACGGATATGCGGTAATTTTCCCAGGAAAAACCAGTCAAGTTAAAATTCCATTCCGTCAAATAACATTGACTCAAAAAGGGCAAAATGTGAATGTAGGAACATTGATAGTAACAACTAATAATATTTCGCTCCAATGATTGAAAAACGCTTGTATCGTATAGTTATTAGTATCATTCTCACAATAGGGTTGATGATGATATTAGTGTCAGTGACAACGAAAGATAATCCCAATCGAATTTTTGTTATGCTTGGCGGTACCATGCCTGAAGGTATTATACAGGGAGTGTCATATTTCTTGTTTTTCTTTGGTGTTTTGGAATTATATGCTGTCAATCAAAATATTACGCACGAAGAAGATGCCTTTTCAGCACATTTGCTTCCAGAAAAAGAAAACTGGATTTTAAGTCCTGACGATGTCAATCAGTTGAAGCTAAATATGCAACAAATGGAGCGGGCTCAAAAGTTCCTGCTTACAGACCTCATAAAGAAAGCTTGCACTAAATACAGGCTAAGCAAATCGTCATCGGAAGTATTGGGTGTTGTAGAATCGCAAGTTAAGATTTACAATTCTGATATGGATAGCGAACAGGCTTTCATAAATTACACATCATGGGCTATTCCTTCAGTGGGTTTTATAGGGACTGTTCTTGGAATAGCTGCTTCACTTGGATATGCAAATCAAGCAAGTACACCAGAGGGCATAAGCAAAGTAACAGGCATGTTAGCCGTAGCATTCGATACCACTCTGGTAGCTCTGGTTCTGAGCATATTTTTGATGTTCGGTATACACTATGTGCATAAACGTCAGGATAAATTGTTCTCGAGAATGAGCGCATATATGATAGAAAATTTAATAAACCGATTTTATAAATAAGCAAATGACTCAGTCAACACAAAAATACAACCGTTCTCTTTCTGGGTCCATAGGGGCCGGAATGAAATCGTTAATGAGCGGTGGCGGACGCCGTTATTACATTTTGGAACATAAAGTTTCGTCCAACTACCATAAGGCTGGAGAAAGTCAGAAAATAATCGTTGATCAAATAGAACTTGGCCGTGATCCTAAATGTCAGGTGCGGTTCGATGAAAGCTTTGGAACGGTTAGTCGTCGCCATGCTGCTATTGTAAAAGATGGCGATAATTGGAAATTAGTACAACTGTCTAAAACGAACTCAACATATCTCAACGGCCACAAGGTCGACGGGGAGTGGTATCTGCAAAACGGTGACGAGATACAGTTGTCGACTAATGGACCTAAGATTGGGTTCATAGTTCCGGCAGGTGAGAAAGGACTCGTAAAAAGCATAGGGTTATCGCAACGACTCAGCCTTTTCAGACAACAAGCCCTCCGTCCTTACAAACAAGCTATAGTGGGACTGGCCGTTATCCTTGTGGTAAGTATAGGTGTTTGTAGTTATATGCTGGTACACCAAGCCACTATCATTGAGCAATATCAAGCGAAAAACATTCATGATACCGAAGAGTTCAATCGTCGATTTGCAGAACAAGAGACACGAAGACGAAACGATAGTATCCATAACCAACAAGAGAGTCAAAGGATGCAGGCACAGCATGCTCGTGAAATCAGGGAGTTAAATAATCGCACCAATCAAGCAATAGCTCAAGCGGAAGATAGAGCAAGACAATCAGGATCGAATCTCACCGGTTTCGATGCCATGGTTCAGGAACAAAACATACCAAAGGATGTTTTTTACATTCAAACCTCAAAGGTTGTTTATGTGGCAGATGGACAGGAACATCAAATTACCAATGGTGAATCAACTTATGGTTGGAGCGGAACAGGCTTTCTGATGAATGACGGAAAATTTGTCACAGCTCGGCACTGTATAGAGGGTTGGTTATATAACGATCCGGTGGGTGAAAGCATGGTTTCGGCAGTTGTCAGGGCGGCTGCGAGCAACCCCGAGATAAAAATCAAAGCATATTTTGTTGCAGTGTCATCGATTTCAAACACTAAATTCTCATTTTCAAGTGAAGATTTTCATATAAACCACTCTCTTGACCGAAAGACCCAGATAGGCACTGACGAAGATGGTGCGCCTGTTTATTGGACATTTGCGTTCCCAGCTATGGATGGAATGCCTGACTCAATGTGGTCGACTGATTGGGCTTATACTACTAAAACCAACGGACATCGGGGTGATCTTATTGCTGATAGAGTTTTAAGCCAATCATTGCTTCCAATGCAGAAGCTAGTGGTGGGAGGATTTCCAATGGGAATCGGCGTTATGGACGGTAATAGACAAGTAGAGCCGATATTCTCTGAACTTACAACTTCGAGAAACGGTTTGGCAAAGAATGGTTGTATAATGCATTCGCGTGGAACCGATCATGGCAATTCTGGGGGGCCGATTTTTGCGGTTAAGGAGGGCAAACTTGTGGTGGTTGGTATTGTATCACGTGGCGACCATAGAACGTCGGAACATAATTGGGCAGTTCCAATCAGCAATATATATTAAACTTATGAGATGTTTTGTCGTATTATTGTGCCTTTTCCCAATGATAATGACTGCACAGCTATTTATGTCTTCAAGTCAGCAGTTTGTGGAGCAAGCAGTAAAAGATGGCATGTATGTGGTCAGGCAAGAGTATCAGCTTGAGGATACAGTTACAGGCCAGCGATTTGGGCGTTATGGCAATGAGGAATTTGGCTCGTTCGCATCTCTTGTCATAAGGACATCCGTAGGTGATTTCTTTGAGTCTGGAATATTTGCACCATGGGAGCGTGATGCAAATTACGATAGGTATCGTAGTACCCATAAGCCGTTGTTGTCGAGGTGTGTTATGACAGAGATAGGCGACACAGTGATTTCAACTGTTGAATTATCGGTTGATAGAATACATCCGGTCGATAGTGTATTCTCTTTTATTTCACAAAGAGAAGCGAATACAAGAGGGTTTGTAACCAAATCGTATAATCGTAAAACTGACGGTTGGATTGTATGGCTTTCGGGCGATTCTACCCTTGATAAGACTCGCAACACATTGATGCCGGAGTTTTTGATATATAAGAAAAGTATAGATTTCGATGTTGACAGTTTGGGGACAATAACGGTTGACATGCCTCAAACACCACGAAAGTTGTGGGGAGGAATATTTGTTGTACCTGAATGTACTGCAATAGGCAGACTGGATTTTGTCTTAGGTGGGATAATTGTGAAAGAGTCGGGTCTGTGGATTCTTGCAAGGCCTTTTGACGATATTAGGAACTCTGATTTGGACACTCTCCCTGATGAACTGACTCCGTCAGATGATAGACGGGCATCAAAGAAAAAGAGTAAGAAAAAGAATAAAAACAATAAGAACAGAAGGTAATGGCGAAAAATAAAGTAATTTTCCGTTTGACGGCTTTTTCAGCCGCTGCAGGCAAATATAATCCGGATGCCCCACTGGATGGTAACGAGGATAACTTTTATGTCGATGATGATTTGAGCGATGAAGCAATAGGACGTTTCCAGTCGGATAAAGATGTGTCATTGTCGGATTGTGGCTGCCTTATGGCTGTTGCCGATGGTATGGGGGGAATGAATGCTGGTGAAGTAGCCTCGGAAATAGCTGTCAAAACGGTTGCAGCTCGATTTGCTCCCGGAAAGATAACTCCAGAGATAGCCAAATCGGAGGAGCGCCGCGCAAAATATCTGGAGGATACTATACGAGAAGCTGACTTGGCAATAAAGAAAGATGCTGCCGATTGTCCCGAACATGCGGGTATGGGTTCGACGATTATTATAGCTTGGCTTGTTGACAACAGGCTTACTTTGAGTTGGTGTGGTGACAGTAGAGCGTATCGTTTCCGGCCGTCGGGGGGATTAGAACCATTATCTACAGATCATTCATATGTGCAGGAGCTTGTAAATAATAATGATATTACCTACGATGAAGCATTTGATCACCCTCAAGGAAATATAGTAACACGTAGTCTTGGCGACCCTCACAGCGATGCAAAACCTGAAACAAGGCAGTTTGATGTGGCAGATAATGATATTATATTGTTGTGTAGCGATGGTCTTAGCGGTGTGCTTCGTGATCGACGAACTGTGAATAAATTGACAGGTGATTTTTATCCCGGTAAAAATATAGAAGATATAATCAGGGCATATTCCTCATCAGGTTCACTTGTCAGTTGCCGGCAGGCATTAATGAAGGCAGCAGAGGAAGCTGATTGGTATGACAACGTCACTGTGATATTATGCAAGGTGTACTCTGGGGCAGGAATACCTCCCGAAAAAAACGAAAGTGTTAAACCGCGCGGTAAGAAGCTTAATACTAGACTTATATACATAGTAATAGGCTTGATATTGGTAATTGCAGCCATAATAGCAGCTTTTCTTATAGGCAGGATATCATCTAATTCCAATGAGGATAAGGACACTGCAAATGACTCAATCCCAATTGAGGTAAAAGTACTTGAAACTGATAGAGATACGTCTGCTGATGAAACTATCGGGCCAGAACCTCCGACCGTTGAATCCTCTACACCAAGACAGGAGAAACCTAATGAAAAAGAAGATCGAAATCCTTCAGCTTCCGTAGTGCCGACAACTACAGTGACACCACGGACAACTCCTTCAACTGAAGCGGTCTTGCCAGGGAAGGACAATGAGAAGGAAACAGAGTTGACTCCGGCACACGGAAAAAAAGTGCCAGTTGATACCACAAAGAAAGAAAGTAATAAACAGAGTCCGGAAATTGAAGAACCTGATAATGGGAAAAAATAAAAATTAACCAATATGCAATATCAAGAAGGTGCAATAATAAACAATCGCTATAAGCTTCAGCGTCTTATCGGCAGAGGAAGTTTTGGTGAAGTGTGGCTGGCACATGATGAAATGACCGATGTGGATGTGGCAATAAAGTTCTATGTCGCATTGGATCAAGCCGGGATTGAGGAGTTTAAAAACGAATTCCGTAATACCCATTCGCTTAACCATACTAATCTTCTACATATAGATTACTTCAACATTGACGGTACGCGTCCATATCTGGTAATGCCATTCTGCCCCTCTTCATCAGATGACTGTGTGGGGAAAATGAGTGAACAAGATTTATGGAAATTTGTACGTGATGTGGCTTCTGGTCTGGCTTACCTGCATAAAAACGATATGCTTCATCGCGATATCAAGCCGGCAAATGTGCTTGTGGATAAAAGTGGCAATTATGTGATTACCGATTTCGGTTTAAGTCATAAGCTTAGGTCTACTTTACGGTCGGCATCTCTGCGGGCACAACAAGGTCCTAACAGCTCATCCGGTTCACTGCCGTATATGGCTCCAGAACTTTTTTCCGGCAATCCCATAGCCGTGATGGCCTCTGATATATGGGCTTTAGGTGCATCGGTTTATGAGCTGGCTACTGGAGAGTTGCCTTTTATTGGACAGGGTGGTTCGATGATTAACCATGGGGCTGAACTTCCGAGTTTGCCTGATAAATTTTCGGCAGAGCTGAACAATCTAATGCGAGACTGTCTGGCTAAAGATGCTTGGAATCGGCCACAGACGGCCATGATTGTGAGCACTGCTATTGACGCTTTAAATGGCAATCTGCACTACAAGTCAATAGGAAGAGCGAAAATGGAGCATGGTGGTAATGGCGGAAATAATGATAGTGGCAGCAATAGAGATAATAATACTAAACCCTCCGGTAACAAAATATGGCTATTGTTTGCTGCACTTGCAGTAGTCGTGCTCGCTGTGTTTGCTTACTTTATGAGCGGATCTTCTCAAAGTTCTGATGAATTTGCAGATACAGTTGATGAGGCGTATGATGATGTAATTGTGACGGAACTTGATTCGGCGGTTGAAGTTGACTCTGTACTACCCGAAACGGCTTCGGTTGTTGAACGGAAAGAAGATGCAAATTCTTCTTCGCAAAGGTCTGATTCAAATACCGGTTCAACACAAACGAGTTCTCAATCTACATCCGTCCCTAAGCCGACACAGGTTTCCCCAGTGTCGGCAGGAAGCAGCTTGTCCTCAGAGCAGATTTTAGCAGAGCTTTCAAATGAAATCGACAACATGAGTCTTCCGATCAAAATAGCCAATGGGCTTGAACTTGATCAAGTCTACTTGTCGAAAGGTAGTTTGAACTATGTTTTTAAGGTGGATGATGATATTGTTGATATCTCAGCTCTTGAACATAATCGTGCAGATGCCAAAGTTAGTGCAATCAAGGCAATGAGGGCTTCATCTGGAGATGCTGTCGCACGTTGTAAGAAGGCTAAGCTCAACATAGTTTTTACATATATAGGCAAGGATTCCGGACAACGTTTGTCAATACCTGTATCTTATAATGAGTTATAATTTTTAAAATATCAATCATAATGAAGTTAAAAGTTTTTTTAGTCTCGGTGTTTGCCATGATAGGGCTTTCACTATCGGCAGCAGACCTTACAACCGAACAGTTGAGTTTTAGGTCATCAATTGTCGACTTCCTGCGTAACGAAGGCTATATGCCTTCAATTGATGACGATGGAGACATAAAGTTCAAATGTGAGGGTAATACGATGTATGTGCAGATTGCCAGCAATTTTACGGAGGTTTTCAATGTCACACTCAAACTTATCCAGGGTATAACAGATCCTGAAAACAACAGTCAGGCTCTTCGTGCCTACAGAGCAGCTAACGATGTGAACGATACTAAGTATTGGGTGAAGTGCTGCATTGAAAAAACGGATGCTGGAAGTTACTACTTAGTGGTAACAATCGAAACACTCGTTACAAAATCGCTTGAATACACAAAGGTGTTACAAAGGTATATTAACGGATTAAACAGTGCGGTGGGTTTGTTTAAGGAGAAGTACTGATATTCCACTCTGATAACGCGAGTTCGGGATAACAAATAGCCAACTCGGCGACAACTCAATTAGGCATGAATTTTCGGGCGGCCAGTCATTGGTCGCCTGATTTTTAACTGATACTGTTTATTGCCATAGGGTAGACCTCCCAAACTCCACGATGGTAATTTGCCATCACTGATTACCTTTGCCGCCATGACCAAAACAAAGATTATGGCAGCAGTAATCGGTCAGTTTTATGAACTGGCAGAACAGTACTGGGACGAGATGCAGTCGTAACTGGAGTTGTCATGACGGCCATTCATCGGAGGCCGCTCGTAAGTGGCCTTGAAGTGGCTTAAATTTCATCTTTCTTACAGATG
>CAZAZA010000118.1:0-7522 GCA_964489495.1 uncultured Bacteroides sp. | reverse complement strand
TCATGGCACATCTTTTTTCCCTCCATGTTAACCTTATTTGAACCGCATTGTGGCACGCCACGGCCGAAACAAACAAGGTAATTAACAAATACTTAACACCGCATTCAACCCGGTTGCGGCATGCCGCAACCCTACCATGTGTGGAGGGTGGACAGCTAAGGTGATGTTCCTCGGTTTATATTTGAACCGCATTACGGCATTGAACGGACGCTCAGCGTCTGAGTAGGGCGGAGAACGCGGAGAGTAGGCTGACCACTGTGGATTTGTCGGGCACCGGGATGTTGAGACTTGCCAGGCGGCAAGATGCCGCCTCTCCATTATAATTAAAAAAGCGAGGATTTCTCGCTTTTTTTGTTCTTCCGGCCTTTTTTTGTATTTTCGCAATTATTTTAGATAAGAATGGTATGAACGAAGCAGCCCTAAGCCAGCTATATCTCAAAGACACAGCCTTCTCCGACCTGATGCAGCGGCGCATATTCAACGTTTTGCTCGTCGCAGCGCCATACGACGCTTTCATGATGGAGGAAGACGGACGCATCGAGGAACAGCTTTATTTCGAATATGTGGCCCTGAACCTTAGCTCGCCTCCACGCGTAACCCAGACAAGCGACACCGAGGGCGCTCTCCGCCACCTTGCCGAGAAACATTTCGACATGGTGATTGTGATGCCCGGCGGCGACATATCCGAAACTCTCGTCGGCGTAAGGCGCATCAAAGAATCATATCCGGCGCTGCCTGTGGTGCTCCTGACACCATTCTCCCGCGAGGTGTCGCGCATCCTCAGCAAGGAGGACCTGTCGGGTGTCGACTACGTGTTCAGCTGGCTTGGCAATGTAGACCTGCTTCTCGGCATAATCAAACTGATGGAGGACAGGCTGAACGCCGACCACGACATCAACGAGGTCGGCGTGCAGATGATAATGCTCGTCGAAGACTCCATACGTTTCTACTCTTCGGTTCTGCCGCATATCTACAAAAAACTGCTCAAACAATCGGTCGAAGCATCGACCGAAGCACTAAACGAGCATGAACAGATGCTCCGAATGCGCGGGCGTCCAAAAGTGATACTCGCCCGCGACTATGAGGAGGCGATGGCCCTCTACGACCGCTTCGGGGCAAACATACTCGGTGTGATAAGCGACGTGTCGTTCCACCGCGAAGGAGTCAAAGACCGCAGAGCGGGCATACGCCTGGCCGAATTTCTGCGCCGCCGCGACCCGTACCTGCCAATAATCATCGAATCGTCGGAAGTGCGCAACGCCGTCGATGCCGAGCGACTCGGTTGCGTGTTCCTCGACAAAAATTCAAAAAAGCTGCCCGTCGACCTCGCCAAGGCCATGCGCGAGCAGCTTAGATTCGGCGACCTCATACTCACTGACCCGTCAACCGGCGAGGAATGCATGCGCATTGGTTCGCTCAAAGACCTCCAGTACAACATATTCAACATACCGGCTGAAACGCTGCTTCACCACGCGTCGACCAACGACCTGTCGCGCTGGCTCTATTCCCGCGCCCTCTTCCCTCTGGCAAACGTCATAAAACAGCACCGGTTCTACTCTGTGGAAGAGGTACCGGCTGTACGCCGCTTTTTCTTCGACCTGATTGTCAAATATCGCAAAATGAAAAACCGTGGCGTGGTGGCTATATTCCACCGTGACCGCTTTGACCACTACTCAAACTTCGCCCGCATCGGCGAAGGGTCGCTCGGAGGCAAGGGACGCGGACTGGCGTTCATCGACTCCATCATCAAGAAGCACCCCGAATGCGACAATTTCGACGGCATACAGATTGCCATACCGCGCACAGTGGTGCTGTGCACCGACATATTCGACGAATTCATGGCCGCCAACAACCTCTATCCGACAGCCCTGAGCGACATCGACGACTCGGAGATACTCAAGAAGTTCACTGCCGCAAAACTGCCCGAGCGTCTGGCCGAGGACTTCTATGCGCTGTTCGACGTGGTCGACCGACCTTTGGCCGTGCGCTCGTCGAGCCTGCTTGAAGACTCGCACTACCAGCCTTTTGCAGGAATATACTCCACCTACATGATTCCGAAGCTCGACGACCGCGAGGAGATGCTCAGGCTGCTAACCACCGCCATAAAGGGAGTATATGCCTCGGTGTTCTACCGCGACAGCAAGGCTTACATGACCGCCACCAGCAACGTAATCGACCAGGAGAAGATGGCCGTGATAATACAGGAGGTGATCGGCACAACCCGCAACGGGTGTTTCTTCCCCGACTTCTCGGGCGTGGGACGCTCGGTGAACTACTATCCGACCGGCAACGAAAAAGCAGAGGAGGGCGTTGCCGAAGTGGCCGTCGGACTTGGCAAATATATCGTCGACGGAGGACGCGCCCTGCGCTTCTCGCCGAAGCATCCGGCTTCGGCCCTGCAGACATCCGAGCTAAGCCTGGCCCTGCGTGACACTCAGACCGACTTTCTGTGCCTCGATGTGTCGGGTAAAGCACCTGACGAATTTCTCACCGACGACAGCTTCAACCTACGCAAACTGTCGGTGCAGAAACTCGCCGGCACAGGCGCGCTGCGCCTGACCGCATCGACATTCGACCGCGAGAACATGATGCTGCGTGACGGCGATTTCGGCGAAGGACGCCGTGTGATAACCTTCAACAACATGCTGAAGCACGAAGCATTCCCGCTGGCCAAGGCTATCGACTTCATGCTGCAGACCGGACAGCGCGCCATGTGCCGCTCGGTTGAGATAGAGTTTGCCGGGACAGTCGGCGACCTGAAACGCGACCCGTCGGGACAGCATCAGTCAAAAGGACAGCTCTACTGGCTTCAGATACGCCCGATTGTCGACCGAAAGGAGGTAATCGACCCCCATTTGCTGCAACTGCCCGACTCCGACCTCATACTGCGCAGCGACACAGCGCTGGGACATGGCACTATCGACAACGTGCGCTCGATAGTCTACGTAAGGCCCGACCGCTTTTCCTCGACAAATAATTGCGCGATTGCTGCTGAAATTGAAAAAATAAATCGTAACTTTACAGCCCGTGGCGAAAGCTACATCCTGATAGGTCCCGGACGGTGGGGTTCGAGCGACAGCGCGTTGGGCATCCCGGTGCGTTGGCCTCAGATCGCATCGGCCCGGCTTATAGTCGAATCGGCCCTCCCCGGCTACCGTATAGAGCCGAGCCAAGGCACGCATTTCTTCCAGAACCTAACCTCATTCGGCGTGGGTTACTTCACGGTCGACCCTGTGGGCGGCAAAGGAATATTCGACTCCGACTACCTCGACTCACTCGAGGCCGAGGAAGAGACCGAATTTGTCAGGGTGGTACGGTTCGACACCCCGCTCTCTATCGGCATCGACGGAGTGCACGGGCTGGGAGCCGTGGCTAAGCCAGGACGACACGACCCTAAACCAATCATTGAAGACTGACCATTTACTGACATGAGCATTCTCGGCACAATCAAACGAGCTTTCGGATTTGACAGCGACGATCCGGAACTGGAAGAAGAGACAGGGCAGGAAGACGTGCCGGCGGGACTGCCGCCCACGCCGTCGTACAGCGATGAATCCAAGGCTGTCACCACGGTCCTGACCGAAGCCCGTGCCGCCATAACCGAACAGGAGATGCAGGAGGCCGAATCGCAGGAAGCTGTGCCCGAGCTGTCGCAGGAGGCTGTCGACGCGCTTCTCAACGACAAATCGCTGCCGGCCGACATTTTCGACGACATAATAACCATTTTCAACGGAGCGCTCCCCGACTTTGTCGAGAAATGCATAGACCCCGAACTTCAACGCCGTAACCTGCTCGACGCTCTCGACGCGAAGATACGCAAACGTCTTGCCCGCGAACTGGCCCAAGCCCGCAGAAAGGGACGCCGCGAACTGGCTGACGAACGCGCCAAGCTTGAGTCGGAGCTGACAAAGGTGAAAGACCTCAACCGAATACTCGACGAACGCCAGCGCGACACAAACGCGGCAAGACTGAGCGCCGAACGTCAGAAAAGGGCTTTGAACGACCGCGTCCACGACCTCGAATCGCAGGTCGAGAAGCTCGAAGCCGAAAAGGAACAATACGCGCTCGAAACAAAAAGCATGCTCAGCCGGATGCGGGCAGCATCCGTAGCCGCACACGACGAGTGCCACCAGGCCGAAAGTCCCGATGATAAAGCCCAACTCGCCGAAGCCGGGAAAAAACTGGCCGAGGCCGAATCGCGCCTCAAGGAAATATCGGCCGACAACGCCAAGCTCCATGAGGCACTCGAACAACAGAAAGCGCAGAAAAAGCTCGGTGACGCCATGATAAGCAGCCTGCAGTCCTCTGCCTCTAAAGCCGAAAAAGAGGCGGAAAGACTCAGACAGGAGCTCGAAGCCACGACGACAAGCGCGGCAGAGCAGGAGCAAACGCTGACAACCATCGAAAACCTGCGCCAAAACATAGCCGACAAGGAGGCCACAATTTCCGAACTGAAAGAGGAATGCGACTCGTCAAAAGCAAAAGTCGACGAACTTACCGAAACTCTGCGCGACAACCTGCGCAAATACTCATTTGAAGAAGCACGCCTGCGCCGTCAGATTGAAAAACTTGAGAAGGCACTCAACGAGGCGGTCTCACCCCCGCCGACCGTGACATTCGACACCGACGACACCCCGTCGCCGGCCATCGCCGAACCCGTGCCCGATACATCCGAACCTGAAGCGGAGCTCCCTGCCGGAAATGAGCCTGAAGCGGAATCCTCCCCGCAGACAACACCCAGAAAACGTCGCGGGCGCAAGCCCAAGGCCTCCCCGCGCATCAACGCGATCGACGAATACATCGAAGGTAACGAGTGGTTCGGCACTTCCGAGCCCGAAAGCAAAGCTGCAAAAAGCGCCGCTTCAACCGATGATGACGATTTCGGCTACAAGCACCCGCAGCGGCACAACCAGCCTGCAAACGAAGACCAGCTGTCACTATGGTGACAATAACCAATCATATAAAAAAGACTACATACCGATGACCAGACATATATTGTTGGCCGCCGTAATGACGGCCACCGCACTCTCAGCCGGAGCGCAATCACAGACACAGCGTATAACCAATCAGGAAATCTCGCCCTACACCGGTGCAGCACGCCGGCCGGCCAAAGCACCGGACATAGAGTGGAATGAGGACGGCAAAACCTTCACAGCCATGTCGGCTGACGGCCACACCATAGAACTATTCGACTTAGCTACCGGTAAAGCTCTGGAAACACTCTTTGATGTCAGCACCACACGTGGCGACGTGAAAATAGACCATATCGACGATTATGCCATCAGCGCCAACGGCCGAATGATACTGGTAGCGACAAACACCCAAAGCATCTACAGGCGTTCGAAACGAGCCACATACTATGTGTACGAACGCCACGGACGTATTCTGCGCCCGCTGAGCGAAAACCATCCCGTGCAGCAATCCCCCATATTCTCGCCCGACGGACTGGCCGTGGCTTTTGTGGCCGACAACAATATACATATCCGCAAACTCATCTACTGGACCGAGGTGGCCGTCACCACCGACGGCGCAGCGGGTGAAGTGATAAACGGCGTACCCGACTGGTGCTATGAAGAAGAATTCGCGACAACATGCTCCATGGACTGGTCGCCTGACAGCCAGACACTCTGCTACCTGCGTTACGACGAAAGCCAGGTGCCTCTCTACTCGCTGCAGATGTTTGAGGGCACCTGCAACCCGCTGACCCGCTACGCCCTCTATCCGGGTGAAATGTCATACAAATACCCCGTAGCCGGACAACCGAACTCAAAAGTCACGCTCCACAGCTACGATATCGAGACCCGTAAAATCAAGGACATAAATCTTCCTGACCAACGCATAGAGTACATACCCCGCATCAAATATGCCTATAGCGACGAGAGGCTTATTGTCACCACACTCAACCGTGCCCAGAACCGCATGGAGCTTTACACCGTCAACCCCAAGTCGGCGGTAGCAAAATCGCTTCTTGTCGAAGAGCATAACGCATGGCTTTCACCTGCTACATACGAAGATATCCATTTCGAGCCTGACGGCTTTACAATACTGTCGAGCCGCACAGGCTGGGACCACCTCTACAACTATTCATATTCCGGCGCTCTCAAGTCGCAGATCACCTCGGGTGAATACGACGTGACGGCTTATTACGGCCGCGACCCGCGCACCGGCTCGGTATACTATCAAAGCACCTCGACAGGAGCCGTCAACAGGGTTGTGAGCCGTCGCGATGCCAAGGGACGTGTAACCAACCTTTCGCCGGCACACGGCAACGCATCAGCAAACTTCGCCCCGGACATGAGCTGGTATACACTCACCTACAGCAACACAACTACCCCTCCATCGACCAAACTGTATGCTTCCGGCTCCGACAAAGCGCGAGGAGCACTTGTCGACAATACCACCGGCAAATACGCAGACCGTTACGCACACGAACCGCACCGCGAATTCTTCACTATGAACTCCGACGGAGTGACACTCAACGGCTATATGATCAAGCCAAAGGATTTCGACCCGTCACGCCGTTACCCGGTCATTATGTACCAATACAGCGGCCCCGGTTCGCAGGAAGTACTCGACGTATGGTCGATTGACTGGAAAACATTCGCCGCATCGAAGCAGGGCTATATAGTCATGTGTGTCGACGGTCGAGGCACCGGCGGACGCGGACGCAAATTCATGGACGTAATATACCGCAACCTCGGCCATTACGAAACTGTCGACCAGATAGCAGCTGCCGAATACGCGGCATCGCTGCCTTACGTCGACCCGTCACGGATAGGTATCCACGGATGGAGTTTCGGCGGATATGAGACGCTTATGGCCGTGTCGGCACACAACGCTCCGTATGCGGCCGGCGTGGCTGTGGCCCCGGTTACCGACTGGCGCTTCTACGACACAATCTACAGCGAGAGATACATGCTCACTCCACAGGAGAACGCTGACGGCTACCATGCCTCGGCACCTCTCTGGCGCACTGCCGATGTCAGATGCCCGTTGCTTATAATGCACGGAACAGCCGACGACAATGTACATCCGGCAAATACCTACCAATATCTGAGCCAAATGGAGAGCGGCTTCAACTATTGCGACGTTTTGTTGTTTCCTAATATGGATCACTCGATCAACGGATGCGACGCGCAAAGCCTCGTGTACGCACGTATGCTCGACTACTTCAACTCCTATCTAAAGCACAACAAATGACCGACAGCAAATGACCTCACTGACCGACAGCAAAGACCGCAGGGCAATTTTGTCGCTGTGGCTGGGATGGCTTGCCTCATCCGGAGCCATCACCGCCATAGCCGTGCTCTCGCTATGGATGACCCGCATATGGCTTCCAATCATAGCGTTATCCCTGGGTCTCGCACTCTACATAGTCGTACGGCGCAACCGTGAGGCTTTCACTCCGATGTGCTATGTAGTTCCGTATGTATGCATCTATGTCTTGGTATGGTCAGGCATTGTGATGACGGCAATCGACATAATCAACACACCGCGCATCATCGAGCACCCGATGATCGAC
>CAZAZA010000117.1:0-7565 GCA_964489495.1 uncultured Bacteroides sp. | reverse complement strand
GCCCTCGGAGCTATCTACACGTTCGGTCCCACATTCCGTGCCGAAAACTCCAACACTCCGCGCCATCTGTCGGAATTCTGGATGATCGAGCCTGAAATGGCCTTCTACGACATCAACGACAACATGGACCTGGCCGAGGAGTTTATCAAATACTGCATCCGCTATGCCCTCGACCACTGCCGCGACGACATCGAGTTCCTTGCCGAGCATTACGACAAGGATCTTGTAAAACGTCTGGAATCGGTGATAAGTGAGGACTTCGTACGACTGACCTACACCGAAGGCGTGAAGATACTCGAAGAGTCGGGGCATAAATTCGAATACCCTGTCCACTGGGGCACCGACCTGCAGAGCGAGCACGAACGCTACCTCGTCGAGCACTATTTCAAGCGCCCGGTGATACTGACCGACTATCCCGCCGAAATCAAAGCTTTCTATATGAAGCAGAACGACGACGGAAAGACTGTCAGGGCAATGGACGTCCTCTTCCCTGCCATCGGCGAGATCATCGGCGGATCGGAGCGCGAAGCCGACTTCGACAAACTCAGCCGGAGAATCGAGGAACTGCACATACCGATGAAAGACATGTGGTGGTATCTCGATACAAGGCGGTTCGGAACCGTACCGCATTCGGGCTTCGGCCTTGGATTTGAACGCCTGGTGCTTTTCGTGACAGGTATGAGCAACATCCGCGACGTGATACCGTTCCCCCGATATCCCAAAAACGCCGATTTCTAATCCACATGGCAAGCGTCGGTTCAAAAGAGCCGGCGCTTGCTCTTTTAAACATCAACCCTAAATCTCTTTTACATGGAACTTCCTTTTGCCGAATCCTGGAAAATTAAAATGGTGGAGCCTATAAGTCTGTCAACGCGCGAACAGCGCGAGCAATGGCTCAAGGAATGTGACTACAACGTATTTATGCTCCGTTCCGAACAGGTTTACATCGACTGCATCACCGACTCGGGCACCGGGGCTATGAGCGACCGCCAGTGGGCCGCCATGATGACCGGAGACGAAAGTTATGCGGGAGCACGTTCGTTTTTCCACCTCCGCGACACAATCCGGCGCATAACCGGATTTGAATACGTGCTGCCAACGCATCAGGGACGTGCCGCCGAAAACGTGCTGTTCAGCTATCTCGTAAAACCCGGATGCATCGTTCCCGGCAATTCACATTTCGACACCACAAAGGGGCATATCGAGGCACGCCACGCTTTCGCGGTCGACTGTACGGTCGACGAGGCCCGCGACACCCAGCTTGAATATCCGTTCAAAGGCAATGTCGACCCCGACAAGCTCGAAAAGGTGCTTGCCGAAAACACCGACAAAATACCGTTCATCATCATCACGATCACCAACAACACGGCCGGCGGACAACCGGTGTCAATGGCCAACCTGCGCCAGGTAAGGGCTCTCGCCGACCGTTACGGCAAACCCGTGATATTCGACTCGGCCCGTTTTGCCGAAAACGCCTATTTCATCAAAACCCGCGAGGAGGGCTACGCCAACGCCTCTATCAAGGATATCTGCCGCGAAATGTTCTCGCTTGCCGACGGCATGACGATGTCGTCGAAAAAGGACGGCCTCGTCAACATGGGAGGATTCATCGCCACACGTCACGAAGACTGGTATGAGGGAGCTAAGGGTTACTGCATACAGTTCGAGGGATTCGTGACATACGGAGGCATGAACGGGCGCGACATGGATGCCCTGGCCGTCGGACTTGACGAGAATACGGAATACGACATGCTGCACACACGCATCCACCAGGTGCAGTTCCTTGCCGGACTGCTCGACGAGTACGGCATTCCCTATCAGCGCCCCGTGGGCGGACATGCCATATTCCTTGACGCCGACCGAATCCTCACCGAGGTGCCTAAAGAGGAATTCCCGGCCCAGATGCTCACCGTCGAACTGTACCGCGAAGCCGGTATCCGTGGATGCGAAATCGGATATATACTTGCCGACCGCGACCCCGTGACACGTGAAAACCGCTTCGGTGGCCTTGACTTCCTGCGTCTATGCATCCCGCGACGCGTCTACACCGACAACCACATGCGCGTGATTGCCGCCGCAATCAAGAACGTGTATGACCGCCGGCATGAAATCAAACGCGGACTGCGCATCACTTGGGAAGCCCCGCTGCTGCGCCACTTCACCGTGAAACTCGCTCCCTGCTGACACTGTGCATCCCAATCGCCATCTGCCTTCATAGAGGTGGCTGTTCCCGTATTAAAATCGCGTCCGTAACCGCCAAAATTGCTTATATTCAACGGTTGGTACGGACGCGATTTTTCGCGTCCGCATCAATATTGTAATCCTTGCCTTCACTGGACTTTTCATTTTACTTTTTATACCCGATTTTTTTGGTTTGTCCGGAGTTATGCCTTATCTTTGCGGCATAATTCCGAACAAACGTTTTATTATGTTTGATTTTGCGACATACCAAACCACCGTATTTAAGCTGTCAGATGCCCGCTCAGGGCACCGACAACGGGCGTAGGTGTGCCGCATAGCGAATAAATCCCTGTCCATACATCTGCATCCGTCATTCAAGAGCGAACCTTGACATGGTGGCAGTGTGTCGTACCGTATAGCGGGCTATACGGTGCAATACGCTTTTCTATTCACTAACAATCAAACAAATAAAACATTATGGCAACATCAAACATTATCATCAATCGGCTTTACGCCACCCCTCTCCCATTCCATCTCCCCGACACTTCCGACCAGACCGATTCATGGCGCGATTTCTGGACTTCCGAATCTTTCCATGGAATAGGCATAGGCATCGAGGTGGCACGCACCGACGGCAAAAGACGTCGCGTGTCACGCTCGCTGATCATTAGAATCCTCGATACTGACACCGCCGACAAGGTCGCTGAGCGCACCGTGTCGGTATGTCTCGAAAAAGAAGAACCCTTCCACGAATACCAGTTTGCCATATCGCTTGGCAAAGGGCAATTATGCGACGCCAGAAGGCTGACCGTGTCGGTAATTACCGTAGGCGACGAATGCGAGTCGCTATGCTATATGAGGCTGGTCGACCGCCGGGAGATGGCCTCACTGCTCAAACCGACAAAAGGATGGGTGAGCCTGAAAGGTATCTCGCTGAAAGCCGTCCATGACACCGGCTACTCCGAACAAGTGAGCCTGGTGACACATTTCGACTACGACCGTTCAGTGGCCGAAGAATCGCTCCCGGCAGTGACAGCCGAAATACGTACCCCTGACGGCCAGCGCGATACCATCAAGGTAAGGCCTGACGTTCACTTTTTCAGCGACTTTATATCCGTGACCGTACCGGTAAGTCTCGACACTACGTGCCGGGGGCAACTCAGGGTTGTGCTGACAGCGCTCGACCTCCATATCGCCACATTCCTCGTCGAAGTCGGTTACAACTACCGCATAGGCGAATTCGGTCCGGAAGGCCTTGCCGAACTGCCCGTCGGAATAAGCGACCTCGACCTGGTTGTCGAAGCCGAGAAACGCAACGGTTTTTACGACGAGCCCCTCCCGTCAGCCGCATCCAGGCCGGCTACTGACACCGGTGACGCCTGCGGAGCATCGGCGAGACTCGAACGGATGGTCGGACTGGCCGGCGTAAAAGCCAAGGTGCAGACCTACACAAGCCTGGTGAACTTCAACATGATGCGTCAGCGCGAAGGTATGGCGGGAACGATGCCGCCGCTCCACTGTCTGTTTCTCGGTTCGCCCGGAACCGGCAAAACCACCGTGGCCCGGCTGCTCGGCGAGTTGCTTCACAAGGCCGGTGTGCTGTCGAAAGGACATGTCGTCGTGCACGAACGGTCGACCCTCATCGGCCGGTATTACGGCACCGAGGAAGAAAAAGTCCGCGAAGCGCTCGAAGAAGCCAAGGGTGGCATACTTCTCATCGACGAGGCATACCAGCTCTACCGTCCCGACGACCCAAAAGACCCGGGCAGGCTTGTCATCGAATCACTTATGACGGCCCTGGCCGACACCTCCGACCGCGACTGGATGCTGATTCTGGCGGGATACACCGAGCCAATGAAACGCCTGTTCGAAGTCAATCCCGGACTCGCCTCACGCATCCCGACATCCAACCACTATCTGTTCGACGACTATTCGCCGGCAGAACTGATGGAAATCGCTGACCGCTACCTCGTTGACAACGACTACAGGCTTGCCCCCGAGGCCCGCACATGCCTGCAGACACGCCTGCAGACCGACTACGACCTGCGGGACGAACAATTCGGAAACGCACGCCACGTTATCAATCTGATCGAGACCGGCATTATTCCCGCAATGGCGCTCCGGGTAAGCCGGCTCGAATCAGCCGACCGTGAAACGCTGCAGCTCGTCACCGCCGCCGACATCCCGGCCCCGACACCGGTTCTGCGCGTCCGTCCCCCGAGAATGGGGTTTGTGAGCTGACCGGAAACCTTCTCCGCGACTTTTTTTTGGCCAAACATTCCTATATGGTGCGTTGTTTCGAAGAAAAATTGTTATTTTTGCAGCATGTTCAATTTCTTTTCTCGAACACCATACCGTATAGGGGTGGCCTTCGGCGGCGGGGGCGCACGCGGTTTCGCGCA
Source organism: uncultured Bacteroides sp. (assembly GCA_964489495.1). GTDB lineage: Bacteria > Bacteroidota > Bacteroidia > Bacteroidales > Muribaculaceae > Paramuribaculum. Next base: position 2,982 of record CAZAZA010000117.1, on the reverse strand, counting down.
CATAGGCGCTCTGCAGGCTATGGCCGAGGTCGGCATACGGCCCGACATCGTGGCCGGAGTCTCGGCCGGCGCTGTTGTCGCCGTGTTGTATGCCTCCGGACTGTCACCACAGCAGATGCTGGAAGCTTTCAACGAGCACTCCTTCAAAGATTTCTGCGAAGTCGGCATGCCTCGGGGCGGCTTTTTCTCGATGGAGGGATTCAAGCAGTTCATACGCAAAACCACCGGCGTCAACCGTCTTGAGGACCTCAGGATACCGACGGTGATCGGAGCGACCGACTTTGCGGCCGGACGCCCGGTGATGTTCGAGCAGGGCGAAATAGGCGATGTCGTGGCGGCCTCGTGCTCCATCCCCATCGTCTTCAAGCCTGTCACAATCGACGGCGTGAGATATATCGATGGCGGAGTGCTCCACAACCTCCCCGCCTGGACCATACGCTCACGCTGCCGCAACCTCTTCGGCATAAATGTCAGCTGCCTCCCCACACGCGAGGTGCACAACTCGGTAGTCGATATGGCCATGCGCTCCTATGAGCTTGTCACCAAAACCAACACGGTGCAGGACATGCGCCTGTGCGACCTGGTCATTGCCATGGACGACATTGCCGAATACAACGTCTTCAATCTCCGCGAAATTCGCAAAGTGTATCAAATAGGTTATATCAATACGATGGACATACTGCTCGCCAACGGCTTCCGCCCGCGACGACGGCGCAAGTAAGTCCTACGTCACCCGATTAAAAAAATGGAAAAACCAGTCATTTATCAATTATTACCCCGCCTTTATACCAACTACAACGACAAATGCCGTCCGAACGGCTCTATCGAAGAAAACGGTTCGGGAAAACTGAACCAGATTACCGACGCCGTACTCGATGACATACGGTCGCTCGGCACGACACACGTCTGGTACACCGGAGTAATCGAGCATGCCCACTGCTCCGACTATACGGCCTACGGCATAGAGCGCGACAATCCATACGTAATCAAAGGTCAGGCCGGCTCGCCTTATGCCATCAAGGATTACTATGACATCGACCCCGACCTTGCGGAGGATGTCATTCACCGCATGGACGAGTTCGAAGCCCTGGTCAAACGCACGCATGACGCAGGGATGAAAGTGATCATCGACTTTGTGCCGAACCATCTGGCCCGACACTATGTGTCGGACGCCAGACCCGCAGGAATACGCGAGTTCGGGGCCGATGACGACGCCACCCTTTATTTCCGTCGCGACAACAACTTCTACTACATACCCCGCCAGCTTTTCTCGCCCCACATCAAGCCGGCACCCGGCAGCGAGCCCTACACCGAGTTCCCGGCCAAAGCCACCGGCAACGACTGCTTCTCGGCATTCCCCGGCCAGAACGACTGGTACGACACCGTCAAACTGAACTACGGACTGGATTACGGCGACCATACACGCCACTTCAACCCGGTGCCCGACACCTGGTTCAAGATGCTCCACATTCTCCGCTACTGGGCCGACAAGGGTGTCGACGCTTTCCGGTGCGACATGGTGCACATGGTACCGCTCGAATTCTGGGAATGGGCGATTCCGGAAGTAAAACGCACCTTTCCCAACGTCCGGTTTATCGCAGAGATATATGACGTGTCGCTCTACCGCGACTTCATATTCCGAGGCGGGTTTGACTATCTCTACGACAAGGTGACGCTTTACGACACCCTGCGCGCGATCGAGTGCAGCGACACATCGGCTGCAAATCTGACAAACTGCTGGCAGACAGTCGACGGCATACAGGGCCACATGCTCAATTTCCTCGAAAACCACGACGAGCAACGCTTCGCATCCACCTTCTATGCCGGCGACGGGTCGAGGGCCATTCCTTCGCTTGTTGTGGCCGCGACCATATCGACGTGCCCTGTCATGATTTACGGCGGCCAGGAACTGGGCGAACGCGGAGCCGACGCGGAAGGGTTCAGCGGACTCGACGGACGCACCACCATATTTGACTACTGGAGCATCCCGACCGTGCGCCGCCGTCTGAATAACGGCAAGCCTTCCGACCGCAACCTTCCGGAAAACGCACGCCGTCTGCGCCGTCGCTACGCACAGATTCTCAAGCTCGTCAACGAGGAGCAGGCCATTGTCAAGGGCGAATTTTTCGACCTGATGTATGTCAACTACACCGCCGAAGGCGTAAACCCGCACCGCCATTACATATATTTGCGCCACTACGCCGACGAGACGCTCCTTATCGCCGTCAACTTCTCGGAAGAGGACGCACAGGCCTCAATCGTCATACCGCGACACGCGTTCGAATATCTCGGGCTCAAGGAAGGCCCCTGCACGGCGCGCGAACTGCTCGACGGGAACGAAGACCTGCAAAGGCAGCTGTCACCCGACACCACGTTTGACACAGCAATTCCGGCCAAGGGAGCCGTCATCTGGAAACTGACACCTTACACAGAGAAAAAGTCTGCCCCCAAAAAGAATGTAAAAAAAACGGCGGCGGGCGACTCAACAACGGACAAAAGTAAGTAACTTTGCAAAAACATTTCAACCCTCCATCAATAATGAACTCACTCATTCACCCGATCAAGATTTTTGCTGGAACGCGTTCGCGTTACATGGGAGAAGAAATATGCAAGTGCCTGGGTATCGAACTCGGCAAAATGAACGTGACACGGTTCGCCGACGGCGAATTTGAAGTATCGTTCGAAGAGCCTATACGCGGGTGCGAGGTGTATCTCGTACAGTCTACTTTCCCGAACAGTGACAATCTGATGGAACTCCTCCTGATGATCGATGCGGCCAAGCGCGCGTCGGCACACTCGGTTATCGCAGTAATGCCCTATTTCGGCTGGGCACGTCAGGACCGTAAGGACAAACCCAGAGTATCAATCGCCGCAAAACTTGTAGCCGACCTTCTGACAGCCGCGGGAGTCGACCGTATCATCACCATGGACCTCCATGCCGACCAGATTCAGGGATTCTTCAATGTGCCCGTCGACCACCTG
>CAZAZA010000116.1:845-7612 GCA_964489495.1 uncultured Bacteroides sp. | reverse complement strand
GGATAGCTGATACCCGTCAGACGGTGGTAGTCGTAGGTATAGGTTATCATCTTGCCTTCCTCCGCCATATTCGCCGTCTGCTTGGTGAGCACGTTGCCGAGCGGGTCGTAGGTGAACGATGTCTTTCCGCTTGCTGGGTGGTTGACCTCCGTGCGGCGGTCGCCCATGTCGTAAACTGATGTCGTCACGTTGCCCTCAGTGTCCGTCACCCTCACGAGACGCTGGATGCCGTCATATTCAAAGGTGGTGCTAATCTCACCGTCCGGGCCGCTGTGCTGGATGGACTTGAGCGTCTTTCCGCTGCCGTTGGTGACAGTGGACTGGCTGTTGCCGAGAGCGTCCGTCACCTTTGTCACGAGAGCGTTTGAACCGCTGTCAAGGGTGTATTCTGTGGTCGTCTCCGATTCGTCAGGCAGTTTCACGCTCAACGCGCGGTCGAGCACGTCATATACCGTTACCGTCGGGGTTACATTGTCAAACGTGGTGCTGAACGAGGTCTTGCTGCCCATACCCTCAGTAGTGGGATAGTAAGCCTTTGCCACACGTCCGAAAGCGTCATAGACATTGCGTCCGCTGACAATCATCACGTTCTGGTCGGATGCACCGGAACCCTTCGCCGCCGTAGTCACGACACCGTCTTTCTTCACCTGGACGGGACGTCCGAAACCGTCAACGAATGTCACGGTCTCAAGGTCATCATTCGGATGCTGGATGTCGTAGTGTTTGGTCACTGCGTATGCCGGGGCGGTGATGCCCGTCTCGCTGAAACCTGCCTTCTGTTGGTATTCAAACGCGATGATGTAAGGAACACCGGTCGCCAGCTCGTTAGGACCGCGGACCTTTGTCACACGTCCGATATTGTCAAGCTCCGTCTCGTAGTAGAAGTTGTTGAGGTCGCGGCGTTCCAGTGCCATACCATAGCGGTAGTCGAAGTTGCCCGCCTCGCTGCGGTAGCCCCATGCGTCGTCGATACGCTCGACATACATGTTCATCTCAGGCTCGTAGCGGTACTTGTACCACATACGCTGTCCCGTACCGTTGGCCGGAAGCGTCTTCTGTGTGATGTTGCCGTAGCGGTCATACTTGTAGTCGGTGACAGCCGTTCCGCTGCCGAGCTGCTGCGACACCTGCGTCAGATGGTTCGGGTACTTCGTGTCATAGGTCGCGGACACGTTGTGATACATCGAGCCGTCACCGCCGACAACGGTCACGTTCGTGGGAAGTCCGAAAATGTGCCTGTCGGCATTGGAGGTGTACTGGATGTTCGTCGCATAGTCATAGCTGCCCGAACCGCTGCTGCCGAGGCTGCCCTTGTCGCTGTAGCGGTAGGACTTCAGCTCTCCGTGGTAGCCATTGAGGTAATACTCGTTCCATGCCTCGGAGATAACCATGCCCTGCGATGTGCCCTCGTACTGCTTGTTGGCGGTGTAGCGGAGGGGAACGAAAGCCGATGCACGGTCGCTGTAGATCACATCCTGCTTGGTGAAGGAGTAGCTGTCCGCATTGGCGGTCATGCTGTATGCGTCATACTCGTTGACGGTCTCGGTGAACTTGTTGCCCGATGCGTCGGAGACGTATGAGGCCACGAGGTTGCCGGACTTGTAGTAGTTGTCAACGGCAAATTCCTGAACAGCCTGACGATATACGCCGTCGCCGTTATCGGTGTCGAGGCTCTTGGTGATGACCTTTCCGAAGCCGAGGAAGTCGCGCTCGTGGCGGTCACGGAAGCCGTCGGCGTATTCAAATGCCGTTTTCATCAGCGGTCCGTCGTCATGGATGCCGTCATCGACGGTCAGAGCCGACATCACCCACTTGCCTCCGGGATGCCCGTAGGTCGGGGTCGAGTGCGCGTAATCTAGCTCGAAGCGTCCACCGATGGAGTTGGTGACGGACTTCAGCATGTTGGTGCGGCCGATGGCAGAACGTCTTACGGTAAGCTCGTTCTCGCTGTCAGAAGTCACGATGTCAAGATAGCCGTCGCCGTCAACATCCTGCAAAGAGTAATTTGTACGGTTGATGCTGTGGCTCAACGAAACACCGGGATTTGTAGATATTTTCAAAATCGGACCAACGGGCGAAAGAGGAACGGGGATAGACACTGTAAATGCTACATTTCCACCTTCGGATGTAGAAGCAGACTTGCTCAATGCGTTCGCACCTTGCCATACAAACGGAGTGTCGAATCCTACGCCGGTATTCAAAGCGACCATGATGCCATTGCCGGATTTCCAAACCTTGTCGGGTAATCCATCTGAATTGACATCAGTAAGATTGTATTGTTCCTCATTCGCGGAAGTTACTATATTATATCCGCCGGCGAAGCTACTTGAACCTTGGTTATATCCGCCACCGACATTTGCCGTATATGACTGGCTCTTGCCGCCCTGTATGCGGTCAATATCCCAGTCGATAGGCTCTGTGAAGGAATATCCCAAATTTAGCCTAACCTTATTCCCTGATATAATTTTATCGGCAAGGCCATCGCCGTTCACATCAATAAAATTCTCAATATTCCAGTCTTCGTTCGATGGCGAGATGCTGAGAGAAGCGGAAATCGACCCCTTCGCCTTATTGCTTGACTCCTGATTGGCGGAGGTGTTCTTTCCGTTGGCAATCTGTTTGATTGTCGCTACTGCAGAAAGAATCGGGTCGCTACCGAGCGCAAAGCCTTGTGCCTTACTGCCGCTGCTTACCGTTCCCATACCTTCCAGCACCTCTCCGCTGATACCACCGAGAGTATTGGTATATTGGATTTTTCCACCGGCGACAATATCAGGATAGCCATCACCGTTCAGGTCTATCATCATGGATTTGGTCTTACTGTCACCATTGGCGTCATTGTATGTGAATATGGCACCACCCTGAACAACATTATTGTGGCTTACCATTTCCTGCGAAATTGCCGCAGCACCGGTGCCTTGCAGATGCTCACCCGTCAATCCTGCCACGTTTCCGATATTCTCAAACGGATTGGTAAGCACGACATCCTGTTCCGTCAAGCGTGCTGCGCCCATGTGGGTCGCAGTAACATATATTTCCTCGCGCTGCCCACTCCAACGGTCAATCTTATTCAAGTCTGTGCTTAATGGCGTGAACGCCATTGTCAATGGGTCAGGCTGCGCATTTTCATCTTGAGGCAAAACGAGCAAAGACTCATTGATTGGCTGTGAATAACGGTTTTCTGATGCGTTATAAACAAAACCGCCCCAGCCACGGTATAACGGTCCAAATCCAGTCTGATTATTAACCGCATAAAGGTTCGCACCGGCAGACTGGTATGTCAGAGCCGTTGGAGAACTTACCTGAACCGATACATTGGAAATGGAATTGCCCACATAGCTGTCGGCCGAGAATAATTCAAACCATATCTTATCCGTACCAATGTCAGATTTCAAAATGGCAATGGAATCATTCGCCACAGCACCGGTAGTCACAGCAAACTTCTTCTTTCCGAGCAGTCTGTCCACAGTCTTTACCGTGAGTGTCAGTTCTCCGTTATAGAGCATATTTGAGAATGTGACAACCGGCTTCACATATATGACGGTATCAGCCGTGCTTGAAACAAACGACGGAGCGTCTTTCAGATGATTTGCATATATGGTATAGTCCGGGGAAACCTGTCTGTTCTGCCGAGTTCCCAAAGAATCAGTAAAAGACAGTATCGGAGACCACTTTACCGCATCCCATCGTACATTGGATTGGGCACTTACCATAAAACGGAAGTTGGTAAGCCCATCACTGTTGTCGAGCGTGACAGGTAGTTCTCCGTCGTGAATTTCATCCCATGCGAATGTCTTTACAAACACTGTTTTCTCCACATAAGCAGGATTATCGTTGCCATTGCCGTCTTTCTTGTCATTGAATCCGATAATGCTTAATGTGATGTCATCCGTTGTCTGAGGCTTGTTGAAAGTTCCGGTAATTTCTACCGTCTCGTTTCCACCGTCTATACTTAATGATGTGGGAGCAAAGTACAATGCGCCTTCCTCCGGTTTATATACAGTTGTGGAATAGCCATTTGGTATAATTTCTTCCGTACCTGAATATGTAATGACCGGATGCCATGCTACCTCGTCAAATGCACCGTTGCTCATTTCCTCGTTACCGGATTGAACACGGAAATAGATGCGGTCGCCCTTGTTTACAGGCACAGCCTGTGCCGTAGCATTATGCGCAGTGGCATCACCTTTGGAAATTGATTGGCTCCACAGTTCGGAACCACCCTTCTGAATGGCCACCCGTACACCGTCGGCCTTGTCATACGCATCTGTATCATAATCACCGGTCGGAACGATCAGAGAAACCGTACCGGATATGCTTACAATACCGTTTCTTGGTGCGACCCATACACGGACGGCATCTTCCATCGGAGACAATCGGATAATATCAGCCTGTTCTTCCGGATCAACCGCCCCGACGGAAACATCAATCTTGGTGGGGTCATATATGATAGGACTTGGTGTATCGGCACTGCTGAGGGTGAATGTCGGGACAGCATTGCCCTGTGCGTCAAATTCTATATGATTGAAATATACTTTGCCATTTGATACAAGGTCTATCAGGCCATCACCGTTTATATCAGAGAAATAAACAGTCGTTTTTGTCGTGGTTTTAGAAGCATCAGTACCAATGGTGGCTACAGCAGAACCCCATCCGGCTTTTACGTCAGCACCGCCGGAGTAAGTATTACTGCTGGAGGATGAAAAGCCGGATATTCCGATTACCTTTATCGGCTCTCCGTATTCAACAGTATTATTGCTGTTTCTAATCTGCGGACGGTAATAGACTGAACCTCCATCTTTATATACCTTATCGGGCAAACCGTCACCGTTCAAATCCACAAAGGTGGAAAGGCCCTTTGAATTGTCATTGGAATAGCTGAAACTACCACCGATAGTGGAAGATGTGGACGAACTGCCGTCATAAATACCCACACCGGCATAGAAAGAACCTCCGATAGAAGAACTTGTCGTGCCGCCGAGTGCGGTAGGCTTGTCGCTGAACATATCCATTCCCTGCAAGGGATTGATAAACCCTGCATCCAGTCCGTCATTGTGCGTGTTCCACGTTTCCTCGCCATCCTTGAACGGCACGTATCCGCTTGCCGACTGCACGTCATCGTAATAGTCGAACTTCTGGAACGCGAACTCCTGTCCCTGGTCGTCAAACTGTCGTACTCCCTCAAGCAGGTCCTTGTGGAACGCGCCATCAACGTATGAGAACGTATAGCTGCGCAGTTCCTCGCCCATGAAGCTGACGGAAACCTTCTCGAGCAGCTTGTTCGAGGAGGTCAGATAACCGTAACGTGCGTTGTTGGCCTTCTGCCGCTTGGTCTTGTTGCCGGTCAGCGTCACCACAGTATGAGGCTCGGTGCTCTCGGCGTTGCCCGCGCTGACCTTGGAAAGATAGACGGCCTTTGCCACCAGTCCTCCGCGTACAGGCTCGTCGGCCGCCGTGTACTCGTATTCTATCCAGTCGCCGTGTGTCTCGACAACCTTCTTTAGCTTCCATTCGGAAATCACCTCGCGCGTGTTGCCGGAGAGGTCGGTAATCGTGCCCTTGAGCACGGCACCCTCACCGCCGTAGGTATATACCACGCCCTGCTTGTCGGTCACTTCCCAGTAATAGTTCGCCGGACTGTCGCCCTTGCGGATGATGCGGGAGAAGTCGCCGCCCTGACGTGTGTAGAACTGGCGGTCGGCCTTGCGTGCTATCTTGTCGCCACGGTGTGCGACGCTCATCGCGCCGTTATCATCCATCGTGGAGAGCATGGAGCCGGAGAGCGAGTAAGTTTCGGTCTCGTTTGCCAGGTCATAACGCGGAACACCCCAGCGGGTATCGAGCGTGATAGAGGGAACAGAAAGGTCCCAGCCCTGTCCGAGCCATCCGTTGCCACCGTCGCTGTTGTAACTTATGGCGAGTGACGGAGCCATGCCGTTACGTGCGGGAGGCATCTCGAAGGCATACTGCATATTCGCCGAGCCGCGGTTGTTCGCCGTCGGCGGTGCGATGATGTTGAGTTTCGCCGTCGGGTCTGCCGCCTTGATGTCGTTCATCATGGTCGGCGCGAAGCCGTCGGTCTCAGGAGATTCGGGTGCCTGTATGACACCGTTGATCATGTCGGTGAAGTGGGTGGTCCTGGACTCCACGTATGCCAGTTCCTTGTTTACCCTCACACGGTCGAGAGCCACCCAGTGGCCCTTCTCGGTATCGTAATAGAACGTGCGGATGTCATCTTCCGTGTAACCGCTCGGAATCCTCGTGCGGTCATACTTCAGTCGCACGGTGGCACCCTCTTCCGTGAAGTGCGTGCCGTGAGGGAGGAAGCGGTATCCGTCGCTCTCGCCCGTGACGTTGCACATGGCGAAGTCAAGCTCCGGCAACGCCGTGCTGTCCACCGCGCAGATGGAGAGGCTTACCGGGCGCAGCAGCCGACCCTTTGCCACGGCAAGAGTGCCGCCGGCCACGGAGATGCTGTCCGACTGTGCCGTGGTGAAATATTTGCGGACGGAGCCGTCGGCGGAAACTTTGCTGCCTTTTGGCTTGGCCTGTTCCGGCTTATTGTCTGGAACAGCCTCTTCCGCCTTTGTATTGTTGGATGCAAACTCTTCCTTCTGTTGCGGAGAAGGATTGCCGCTTTCTGTAGCCACCAATCCGGGCGATGCGCCGGAAGCGTCTGCCACTATGCTGGTGCCGCTGTCCTCCTGCCGGGGCATGGCGTCTGCAGTCGAACCGGGATACAGGAATATCCCCGCCAGACCTGCCGC
>CAZAZA010000116.1:0-835 GCA_964489495.1 uncultured Bacteroides sp. | reverse complement strand
GACGGAAGCAACGGCTATGATATATGACCGTTTCATAATGTATTAGTTGTATTTGATAATGTGGTTTTTGTTATTTTGCCAGAATCTTCTGCGTGTGTTCGCCATCGTCGGTGATAGCCTTGACGATATATACGCCTGTAGCCGGAACACGGAAACGCGATGTCTTCACGACATCCCCCTCCATCTGTCCTTCATATACGAGTTTGCCCGTGGTGTCAAATACCATGAGGGTAGCAGGCCCTGCCTTGCCTCGGTCGAGTACGGCATTGAAGATGCCGGTCGTGCCGTCTTCCCCGTGTACCGTGAGCTGGCTGTTCCTTTCGGACTGGCCGGCATCCTGGGTATCATGTTCAGCTTCGCCTATGACAACATCCGGTTTCGGTTCGATGCCATTGGGTGCTGACGGGTCACATTCGTTGCCGATATGTACCGTATATGCCACCGTACTGGTCTTCGGGGTCTCTATCTGTACGTTGCCGTTTATCTCAAAGTCCTCCACCGGTTTGCCGTCGATGGTGAGGTCGGTGATATGCGTCTCACCGCGTCCGTACTTGATGCAGACCCTCCAGAGGCGCAGCGTCCACGCGCTCTTCTTGAGGACCTCCACTCCGTTATGGTACCAGCGTACATAGATGCCGCTGATTTTCAGTCCGAGGGTGTCGCCCGGCTTGATGTTCACGCCCTGCGTCAGGCTCGTATATCCGTCGATGATGAAATACGCCTTGTCGCCGCGTACATCGTAGCCCCACTGCGTGATGTCCTCAACCACGGACGGCTCCGCCCCGATGCGGTACCATGAGCCTGTCTCGGTCACGGTCCATTCAATCTCACCGCC
>CAZAZA010000115.1:0-7772 GCA_964489495.1 uncultured Bacteroides sp. | reverse complement strand
AGGTGCTGCGCACCAATGTATAAAGTCTCAAAAGTGTCAAAGATGGAAAGTTACACCCTTTTTACGACACCACCAAATTTTTTCGCCAAAAAATCAAAAAAAATAATTGGAACGCCGATGAAGGCATTCCAATTATTATATTTATTCTCCTGTCACAACGACAGTTAGATATTATTGTCAGAATCTGAATCCAAGACTGAAAACAATCTGGCTGTTTGATGCCGACAAGTCGGATGTCGGAGGAAGCGCCGTGTAATCATTCGGAGTATAGGCATGCCAGCGACTCGACTGGTGGCGATATACATATGCCGCATCGGCATAGAAATTCTGATACCGGTAACCGAGGCCGCAGGTAATATAATATGTCTCGTCATCAAAAGTGTATGACGGCTGTGTCGACATATCGTACAATCCTGTGGTATAGATCGGGAGTTGATTGTCTTGAGCCTCAGCCTTGGTCGGGCTTGACTCATAGCTGTAACCGGCTCTCACACTCCAGTTACGGTCGATACGGTATTCCGCACCGAGACGCAGTATGTTGGAAGTGCGGTAATAGTTTTTACAGTCGTTATTGAAGTCTGTCAACTCGTCGCCACCGTCAGTGAGCATGCGTATATCCTGTGTAGGACGGTATTCATAGTCCATGCTGAGGATTGCTTTGCCACCAATCACGCCGGCGATGCTTGTCATCAAACGCCAGGGAGTGCGTAGCTTCCAGTCAGTATTGGCAAAGTATCCGTCGTTGGTGCTGTAAATATAATCTCCGGCATAATTAACGCCTGAAGTATAACCGAAGTCAACTGTTGCTACATGCTCCGTCGTAAGGTTGTAGTAAGTAGGAGTATGCACGGCGAAACCGATGCGGAGTTCGTTTATAGGTTTCACAATGACACCAATCTTGAAGTTAAAACCGGTGCCGGTTATACGTTTCCAGTTTTCAAGGCCATAACCGCCGTCACCTCGTTCAATTCCGGTGGCATCCGAATTGGCAATAAGCGCATTGGTCATATCCTCTGTGTAATATGTATTCTGCTTATACTCAATATCAGTGATTCCAAATCCGAGACCGACATAAACCATATCGGTGAAATTACCGCCGAAGTCGATATTATATTCATCGACATGACCTTTCTCCTCCACATCAAAAGTACCGTATCCGCTTGTACCGTTGCTCCATAGTCCGAAATATTCGTTTGTCGGGGTTTCGGCTGAAGGCGCGTCAGCCGGATTGATCATGAAGCTGTTGTAAGCAAGTATACTCAACCAGGGCGCACCCGGATAGGCCAAATAAGGATTGTTGCCTTGAGGATCATCTACCAGCTCGCTTGCGGGCCAGCCGTCTGCCGAGGTAAAACCTGCTATATAATTAGACAAGGACCCGTTAAGCGTGCCTATCCCCCCTTTGAAGCGCCGGTCAAACGAAGCTATCCGATTGTAGGTTGCAGCCCAATTGAAATACGGGAACAGGTCACTTCCCGTGTAGGCTGAGCCGACGTAACCGAAATTATTACAAGACACACGTGTTTGGTTCGTAGTATTCTTCGCGCCGTAAGTATTGGTTGTCATCGACTGAATGTCAATGTCGAGAGTCGCCCCAATCTCACTGCTGCGATAAACACCGAGCCCGGCCGGATTGATTGTAAGGCTTGACATATCTCCGCCGAGTGCGCCGAATGCGCCACCCATCGACATAAACCGGGCGGTGCCTCTGAGCTGATACCGCGACAGTGAATAGCCGTCAATAGCCGACTGCGCCGACACAGCGGCCGGGATAAGTGCAGGAAGCAACGTAAACAGTAATAGCGCTTTTCTCATAAATATCGAATTTTAGTTTTAATCAATAGTAGCTATAATTTAACAGGGAGGCCAAAGCCTCCCCTTAAGCGATCAGTGACGTCCGCCGTGCGATCCACCGCCTCGTGAGCCGCCGCCTCCACTTCGCGAACCACCGCCGCCAAATCCTCCGGTTGAGCGCTGGCCGCTTGAAGTGCTCGGACGATAGCTTGACCCTGAGCTTTGCGAAGTACGTCCCGGACGGGTATACGACCCTCCATTAGTGGTGCTCGGACGACCCGGACGGGTGTAGGACCCGCCATTGCCTGTCGGACGCGATGTCCCGACCGGACGCTGTCCGGAATTGTAACCGGGATAAACTCCCGATCCGGGGCGGTAGCCATCGGCAGTCGGGCGACGGTTGCCCGCACCGCTGCCAGGACGATTGTAATTGCCTACAGGCCGCTGACCTGAATTCGACACTCCCGGACGGCGAGGATTGTGAGTCCAGACACCGGGACGACCGGGAGCTCCGTAGGCAGGACGTGCCGGCGGATACCAGCCGCCTCCCCAGCCCCATGACCAGGATGGACCCCAGCCCCACGACCATGACGGACCCCAGCCCCACGACCATGACGGGCCCCAACCCCAGTTCCATGACGAACCCCAGGCCCAGGAGGAACCCCAAGCCCAGCTCCATGACCACGACGGACCCCAGAACGGGTCATAGCCATAAATGCCCCAAGGACTGTAGGGAGAACCCCAGTAGCCATAATAACCGGGATTGTTGACAATTATATTGACATTGGCCGATGGACTTGCAAGATACTCGGCTATAGGGTCGGTATCGGCTACTACCTCCGGATTATGGAATCGTTTGATACGCGAAGTATAGGCATAGTCCTGCGCTGCGGCAGCCGACGAATCTACGGCTACCGAATCGCCGGTTGCAAAGATGCCTCTACGGTTATATGCATCAACCGACATAGGCAAACCGGCACCGGCCGTCGACTTGTAAGATCCGGCCGGAGCATAGTCATACCCCTGTTCTTCTTGGAAGTGATACTGTTGCGCCTTCAGGGCCTCTTTCTTTGCCTTGCGTTCCTGCTTGGCCTTAGCCGACGATGCATCATAATAGATATCGTCGAAGTCCTGAGCTCCGGCCGAAATTGCTATGCCGGCAGCAAGGATACATGCGAGAGTAAGACGAGCTATATTCATATCTTCAGAAATAAAGATTATTATGCTAAATTTACTATTAGACAGGCAGTAGAACTATTGGTTTAATCCGCTACCTGCCCACAATGTGCAAAAATAGCATAACTTATTTAGACTACAAACTTCTAAAGACTAAAGTTTAACCTTTTCACCTTTTTTTATGAATCTTTACGTAAAAAAAGCGAAGCGGCCAACCGACCGCCCCGCCTATCCGTCTATGTCGCTTAAGCGATTACTCCTTACCGGGCTTCATATCGTATGACAACATCGCAATTGAGAATCCCCAATAGATGAAGGCCAACGAGGTCAGGAAGCTCGTCATCATCGCATCCTGTACAAATCCAGCTTCAATAAAAAAGAAACCGATGACCAGCATCAGAATGCCGTTGATAAGGTAAAGCCACCAATACTTACGGTCACGTTGCTGGATCGAGCTTATCACTGCGCTTATACCCCAGAAAAGGAATATCAACGCTATGAAGAAGGGAAATACTTCTTCCGACAAAATAACACTTCGAACAAGCATGAAACCTATAAACATGTCGATAATGCCTCCGGCAAGCCACCAGCCCCAGCCACGTGACATATGCGGGCCCGAAGCTACAAGAAGCTGCACGATGCCGGCAAGTATCAGTAGCCAGCCAAATATCTGCGAAGCCACAGCAAAACCGGCCATAGGCCAGAACCAGTAGGCGAAGCCGCAGCACACCGTCAGAATACCCACCAACAGGACTACCCACCAAGCGCGGGTCTGTCCCCAATAAACTTCTTTGAAACGTGTCATAATTTTTGAGTTTAGGAATTATCTTATACTTTCATTCATTATCTCTTGGATAGATATATAACAAACCTTTAACAATTTTTGTTGGGTTTGCAAATGACAATGAAATGATGTAATTTTGCACACTGAAAACGCAGGGTGTGAAACTCTGTCCGAAATAGTACAACATACAACATCTAAATATGCTAACTGCTAAGGAAATACGCGAATCCTACAAAAACTTCTTTCGCGAAAAGGGACACCGTATAGTCCCTTCGGCACCGATGGTCATCAAAGACGACCCGACGCTCATGTTCACCAACGCCGGCATGAATCAGTTCAAGGATATCATCCTCGGCAACAAAACTCCGGAATACAGACGTGTGGCAGACTCACAGAAATGCCTGCGTGTCAGCGGAAAGCACAACGATCTTGAAGAGGTCGGCCGTGACACATACCACCACACCATGTTTGAGATGCTCGGAAACTGGTCGTTTGGAGATTATTTCAAAAAAGAGGCTATCGACTGGGCGTGGGAATATCTTGTAGATGTTCTCGGTCTTAACCCGGAGCACCTTTATGCCACAGTGTTTGAAGGTTCGCCCGAAGAAGGTCTCGACCGCGACAACGAGGCTGCCTCATACTGGGCTAAACACCTTCCCGCCGACCATATAATCAACGGCAACAAGCATGACAATTTCTGGGAAATGGGCGATACCGGTCCCTGCGGTCCCTGCTCCGAAATCCATATCGACCTGCGCAGCGACGAAGAACGCGCAGCTATACCCGGTCGCGAACTGGTCAACCACGACCATCCCCAGGTAATAGAAATCTGGAATCTCGTATTCATGCAGTTCAACCGTAAGGCAGACGGATCACTTGAGCCGCTGCCCGCCAAGGTAATCGATACCGGTATGGGATTTGAGCGTCTTTGCATGGCGCTCCAGGGAAAGACATCAAACTACGACACTGACGTATTCACTCCCCTTATCGACAAAATATCGGAAATCTCCGGTAAAAAATATGGCGAGAACCACGATGTCGACGTTGCCATGCGAGTGGTTGCCGATCATGTGCGTACGATCGCTTTCTCAATAGCCGACTCTCAGCTCCCCTCCAACGCAAAAGCCGGATATGTGATCAGAAGAATCCTTCGACGCGCCGTCCGCTATGGCTATACTTTCCTTGACCGCAAGCGTCCGTTCATGTACGAACTCATCGACACTCTTATCGAGTCGATGGGCGAAGCTTACCCCGAGATTGTAGCCCAGCGCGAACTGATTATGAAAGTAATCAAGGAGGAAGAGGAAGCTTTCCTTCGCACTCTCGAAAACGGTATCCGCTTGCTCGACGAGGCAATCGCCCGCGCACGCCGCGAAGGCACTCAGATTTCAGGCAAGGAGGCTTTCGTGCTGTATGACACATATGGATTCCCCCTCGACCTGACCGAACTGATCCTTCGCGAAAACGGAATGACTCTCGATCACGAGGAGTTTGACCGCGAAATGGCGGCTCAGAAAGCCCGCGCCCGCAATGCAGCGGCTGTAGAGACTGACGACTGGGTGGTTGTCCGCGAAGGCGAGCCTGAGTTTGTCGGATACGACCTTAACGAATGCCCCACTCAGATTCTGCGCTATCGCCGCGTAAAGCAGAAAAAAGACGAATACTATCAGCTCATCCTGTCTGAAACTCCTTTCTATGCCGAAATGGGCGGACAGGTCGGCGACAGCGGCTGGCTTCGCAACGATGACGAGACTGTCGAAATCTACGATACAAAACGTGAGAACGGTATCAGCGTTCACCTGACCCACAAACTACCCGCTGATGTCACAGCAACGTTCGAGGCTCAGATCAACATCGAAAACCGTCAGGCAACATCATGCAACCATACCGCCACACACCTACTTCACGAAGCGCTCCGCGAGGTGCTCGGAACACACGTAGAGCAGAAAGGCTCTTTCGTGTCGCCGAAATTCCTTCGTTTCGATTTCTCGCATTTCGGCAAAGTAACCCCCGAGGAACTCCGTAAGGTCGAACATCTGGCAAATCAGCGAGTACGCATGGCAATACCTCTTGACGAACGTCGTTGCGTTCCTATCGATGAGGCTCGCAAAATGGGAGCGATGGCACTCTTCGGTGAAAAGTACGGCGATGAGGTTCGCGTGATCCGCTACGGTAAGTCGGTGGAACTTTGCGGTGGCACACATGTGGCTAATACCGGCAATATCGGCATGATCAGAATTGTTTCGGAAAGCAGTATCGCAGCAGGCATACGTCGTATCGAAGCTATAACCGGTAACGAAGTGGAGTCTCTTCTCGACCATATGTCCGACAACATGCGTGAGATAGCAGGACTCCTCAACAACACCCCCGACATACTTGCCGGTA
The DNA here is from genome assembly GCA_964489495.1 of uncultured Bacteroides sp. Taxonomy (GTDB): domain Bacteria; phylum Bacteroidota; class Bacteroidia; order Bacteroidales; family Muribaculaceae; genus Paramuribaculum. The sequence continues at coordinate 1,633 of CAZAZA010000115.1, read as the reverse complement.
TGCAGAAGTTCATCGAAGAAAACGCCGAACTTCGCAGTCAGGTTGAACAATTCTTCAAAGAACGTGTGCGTTCAATCGCCAAAGATCTGCTTGATAAGCCTAACGTTGTCAAAGGCGTTGACCTCAAAATGCTCAACGGCATTTACCGTCCCGACACAGTGAAGGCAGTTGCCTTTGCCATACGTGAGGCTCAACCCACCGGCACAGCCTTTATCGCAGCAACATCCGATGCATTAGGTAAACCCCTGCTCACTGTCATGGTCACGGAAGATGTCGTGGCATCCAAAGGACTCAACGCGTCAAACATCGTCCGCGAGGCAGCCAAAGCCATCAAGGGCGGAGGTGGTGGCCAGCCCGGATTTGCCCAGGCCGGTGGGAAAAATGCCGCCGGACTCGCCGAAGCATTCCAGGCACTCAAAAGCGCCTTCTGAAATTAATTTCAAAATCAAACAAAACGGCCGGCGCGAGTCTATAGACTTACACCGGCCGTTATATTATTAATAAAGGATGAGAATAATTACTTTGTTAGCCGCACTGGGGGCAGTAGTCATTACATCATCATGTGCTCAAAGCGGCAGCACTAACGAGAATAGCGTCAATGTCAGTGACGTAGAATTCGTCGACGCCTTCGATGACTTCATCTCAAGTGCGATTGACACTGTCTTATACTCCGACGATGGTTCTTACGCATTATATGGCATGGGGCACGGACCGTTAAACTCACTGCTGGAATATTTTGACAGTGAAGGACGCGTGTTGCTGACACAGGCACAGGCATCAGAATGCGAGCCTCAAACACTTCTCTATCACTATGACGATGCAGGACTTCTCAGCGAAATTCATTCCATCAGTTATAATTGTGACATTTTCGACCAGCTCACAGGTGAGGCTATAGCGGCACGCCGCATGTATAACCACATAGATTCAGCCATTCACCATAACACCGACTCCCTGATTTGGTCATCTACTTCGACAATAAGATTTGAAAGAAGCGACGACAACCAACGCATCGTCGCAATCACCGGTCTCTACCCTCTTGGCGAAATCGTCGCCCCTTCAGGCAAGAGCCTCACCGTCCGTATCCGCCCCGCCGACAGCTTCTGGCAAAGCGACCTCCACGGCGGCCGCTACGTCCTCGAACTCCCCTAACCACGGTGTTTATCTCCTGCCTTCGTGTTTACTGACCTTTTCGGCGAAATCACAACTCAGTTCTCAACTCTGTGAGTATGTCACAGAATTCCTGCTCCGTTAGAATAGTCTCATGTGGATCTGGATTTCCAATGGCATGAAATATTCTTTTAGTACAGGTTGCTTTCAGTGCTTCACAGAACTTCGGACACTGTTTCATCATTGTCCGGTATGCACGTCTGACGAGAAACTGAAATTGATTGCCATGTCGATTATATATATGTCCATTCCAAAATACATTTTGTTCCTTTTTCCATGTATCTGTGGAACGCATTTTAGCCTCCTTCTTTGATAATCCACACACGAGAATTTGCCGCTCAATATCGTTAGTTTTCAAAGATTGCAGGAATCCCTCAATACTGCCACAATGCACTCCTTCGAAATCGAATTCATGAGGATAGAAATTGGACAAGGCATAGCTCGGCCATTTACCCTTTGAATGGAT
>CAZAZA010000114.1:0-7967 GCA_964489495.1 uncultured Bacteroides sp. | reverse complement strand
AGAAATTGCTAAAATGATCGGTGGCGGAGGATCTGTCATATATGATGACGAAATTCCTCATTATAAATATGGAACAATATCTAATGATAGGCAGATTGAAATAACAATCATGCATAAGCACTCTAAATACAAAGATGAAAAGGAATACCGTGCAACAAGAATGCTAGACCACCCTTATAGAGATGAAGAAAGGATAATCAATTTCCCAAAAGAGGCAGTAAAAATAGTTTACTTAGGTAAAAATATGTCTGATGCGTGTAAACAAGAGATAAAAGAGATAATGGGAAAGAATTATCCAAAAGCTAAATTAATAGAATTATAATAAAACGAATATGCTCGACCTTTCGGTAATTATTCTCACTAAGGATGAAGAGCTGCATATCGCAAGATGTCTCGAAAACATAAGTCCTATTGCAAAAGAGATATTAATAATTGACAGTTTTTCCTCAGATAAAACTTTGGAGATTGCGCGTCAATATCCCAAGGTACATATACTCCAGAATAAATGGGTTAATAATTACGCTTACCAATTTAACTGGGGATTAGATAATGCTCCAATCACAGGGAAATGGATTCTGCGTCTTGATGCCGATGAATATCTTCTTCCTGAATTAATTGAAGAATTAAAAGAGAAGTTACCAAATACTGCGGATGATGTGACTGGTATTTCGTTTAATCGACGTCATATCTTCATGGACAAATGGGTCAAACATGGCATATACCCAGTCACATTATTACGACTCTTTCGTTTTGGCAAAGGAAGATGTGAGCAACGTCTAATGGATGAACATATCCAAGTTAGCGAAGGCAAAAACATAGTATTCGATAACGATTTCTGCGATCATAATCTGAACAACCTGTCATGGTTCTGTCATAAGCATGTAAACTATGCAGTTAGAGAAGCTGCAGATCTAATTGATATAGAAATCGGTCTTACTGGAGCAGCTGAACATGATGCTGACCGCGTTATAAACAACCAAGCAGAAAGTAAACGCAGAAAAAAACATAGTTATGCGATGAAACCTCTTTTCTGGCGGTCGTTCGCATACTTTATATACCGATATTTCCTTAAAGGTGGATGGCGCGACGGCAAAGAAGGATTTATATTCACCTTTATACAAGGCTGGTGGTACCGAACATTGGTCGACGCAAAAATCTATGAAATAAAAAAGAAATGCGGGAATAATCCCAAAAAAATCAAAGAGCTTCTACACACTGAATACGGGATTCAGTTCTGATATCTTAATTTATCGGTTATATGAAAATATCTGTCATCACCGCTACTTATAATAGCGGTGCTACGCTTCGTGATACTATGCGCAGCATACTTGCTCAAAGTTTTGATAACTGGGAGCATATTATTGTCGACGGAGCTTCCAAAGATAACACTCTTGACATTATCCGGGAGATCGAACCGGAGTACTGTGGAAAACTCAAGTGGATTTCCGAGCCTGACAAGGGTATCTACGATGCTATGAACAAGGGCATCGCAATGGCCACGGGCGATGTCATCGGCATCCTCAATTCTGACGATTTCTTTTCCGGCAATCAAGTTCTGTCAAGAATCAATGATGAGTTTACAAGTCATGATATTGATGCAGTTTATGGCGATATCCATTTTGTAAGCCCCTTCAACCTGTCACATTGCGTCAGATATTACTCATCCCGTTTTTTCCAGCCATGGATGATGATATGCGGCTACCAACCGGCCCATCCCTCGTTTTACTGCCGTCGTTACTGCTATAATAAGTACGGTAATTTTGACTTGTCGTTTCATATAGCTGCTGACTTTGAAAATATGCTACGACTTATCCATATCAACAATATCAAAACACGTTACATACCTATGGACTTTGTAACGATGCGCACCGGAGGAGCATCGACCAACGGCATCGGGAGCCATAAAAATATAATTATGGATCATTACCGAGCCTACAAAAAGAACGGCGTTACGTCAGGTTATTGCTTCGACCTGATGCGTTACCCTCTCAAAGTAGGAGAGTTGATGCTTTCCAAAATGTTACCCCGGATTTACGGTCCCAAATCCAACAAACTGTGATTGCAGCTTCGCTGCAAAAGTGTGAAGAGATTGCGGCGGTATAGCCGCAAAATAATATGTGTGTAGAAGCAAGATGGGTAATTGCGGCAGCATCTCCGTAATTACTATATCCCGAGCGCTGTTGCGTGGCGAAGTCATTTAGGTAACTCGTCTGTCGCCACCTTTAGCGCCCGGGATTTTTTTTCGCCATCCCCCACCACTCTCCCCCCTCAAACCTCACACCCTTGTGACCTCGTCGCACATACCTCATCCTTTTATTTTCATCAGTCAGTTTATGATAATACTTCCAGTATTATTTTCTATATATATAGGTTTATCGCCTTTTTGCAATATCTCCCTAATGGGAGCGGGTTTAGAATCTGATGACGGAGTGAAGTTTTCGTCAATACTAACCGTAACACGGTTGGGTTCAGAACGTATTTCTTGAATTAGAAGTGCCGCATTGTCTTTTACTAACTCATCAAAATCTCCAGTTGAATGACGACATATAAATATCCAAAACTCATCTAAAGTTTTGATTACCTCGTCAATTTTCTGAATCTCCATCAACAAAAAACTTGATCCCCCGGGTTCGGTTGATAGTCGTTCTGACTTTCTTGTTTTTTCCTTCTGCCAAAAATCTTTAATCATTGTAAGCCCGTCTCCATTCCGAGGGATTCCCTTCATATCTACGAGCGGAAATATACGTTCTCGAATATTGCCATTCTTGAACATCTGTGTCATTTCATACATACAGTCCAAGGAATAAAAATATTCAGGTATCACAAACATGATCACTCTGTTGGATGCACCGATCTCCTTTTCATAATCATCTATACTTTCCTTGTACATTATGTCATATTTATCCATTGAATAGGGTATATAGTTTTCTTTAAGACCTGTCTCAATAGCATTTATCACATCCTTGTACTTTTCATTCCATTTATATGAAATATGAACTTTCTCTAATTTGTTATCCATTTGCTTTGGTTCTTTTAATGATTTGTATGTTATTATTGTTTCATCAATTGAATTAATATCATAATATTTGCTTATTACAAATATGACATTGTCATGATGCATTATAGCTCCTTTCAACTTGAATCTTTCGTGCCGGCTCAACGTCGAATATATTGAATTTTTGTGAATATGAAGAACCGTTTTTTCTGCCAAGCAAAGGTGCTTAATGACATCAATCATAAGACGATAAGTAATCGTATCTCTTTTCGTTCCATCTGCAACGAGAAAAGAGTTTTGCATATTTTGTATCTTTTCCTCGCTGCATTGGGAACATAATCCTACTATTAATAATTCCAATACGTTATCTTCAGTAGAAGGTATCAATGTTTCTTTTACGTAATGACATATTTTTTCAGTTTTGATAAACACCTCTATCTCTTTATCACTTAAATCAGTATCTATAAGGTATATCCCTGATTGTTGTGTTGGATTCTCCAACATCATCCGTAACTGTTCCAACTGATACTGCTTATTCATTATCAAGCTTATTAATGAAATTCGATATCAGATATTTATTACTTGGATTCTGCATAATCGCATCAATCAGATCCATAGCATGTTCCAATATTTCCTGATTACAATTGTCATTAAATGATTTAATCCCGTTATATGCCTGAATCACTACCTCCACTACCTCATTCCAGATAAAGTAATCTTTCGGCGTGTACACAGCAAGTATTTGTTCAAGCCATTTTAGAGACATGATAGGATTTTTATTGGCAAAACTACCAATGAATTCAACAAATGCTCTTATCTGATACCTACACACTGGAGCTTTTAAGTAAGCTTCGGTTATTATGATTTGAATATCTTCAGTCCATTTGCCGACATGATAAAACAAGTTGTCCATCTTCTCTCCTATCAATGCTGAATCAAATTGGGGCTCCATAAAATGAAGGATATAATAGAGAGCATCCTCATCAACATAGTCCAATCCGCTGAGGAATTTAAGCAATGAAACACGAGCCTCTTCACTTGTATCACACATTTTATCAAGCAGGACTTTTATACGTTGATCTCTGTTATTATGCGCCCATGCCAACCACAAAATAATCACTTGTTGGGAATAACATTCAGGGCACTCACTCGCTCTCCGGAAAAACGGCATAAGTTCATCTAACGCATAATTAATAAAATACACCAGCGGATTATAATTATGAACCGGCATGGACATAAGACGAGGATTGTAATCATGCATCAGTCTCTTAAACAGGCCAACATTCCTGTCCTGATCGGAATTATTAAGCACGGCCAAATTTAAAAGGATGGCAGCTCTGGTATAAACAGATGCTGACTCCGCTACTTTTTCAATTGTGGTGAAGACAATATCTTTATATTTCTCATCTCTCGCACACATCACCAACATATACCCGGCATTGCCACGAGTCTGATTTATACCTACATTATAAATATCCTTGTCATTCTGATGTGTGTCTTCAGTTGGTTCCTCGGCATTTGTAAGCGTGTTGCATAGTAAACGAATTACAATCTCCGGGACAACATCTTGTTTTACAACCTCACTCAGAGAAAATAATAAGGATTGAATACTGAATCCCCTGTATGTTGAATTAACATCGTTTTTAACGACATTCAGTATCCCGTTCAGCACTAACATAGCCTCATCCAATCTATCGGCATCCAGTAGACCTTGCATACCCGACTGCGGATAACACAACTGGATACGGTCGTCTGCTATTATCTGACTAATAAACCCGATAAATCTGTCAGGCTCAGTGCCAACCACATTTCTGAACAATTGGCATTGACCATTCAGAGTAGGCCGATCCCAACGCATAGATTTATTTGTGTTATAAGTGAGCATGGAGTTAAGCCATGTTTCAAGACTCATTTTCACTCCTTGTTCTTTTCTTAATGAAGGCCACCCGGTGAGAGTTGATGTGCTACAAGGCATGTTGTTTTTCAGTATCTGCTTATTAAATTTACGGTCAATTCTTTGACGTTCCTGATAAGCAGTCCATGACAGCCTCCTCAGTTCAGACAATGAGATAGCATCAAGAGCCACCCCTTTATGTAAATCAATATCAAGAATGGGATGCCCATACATAATCCTTGCGTGATCTTTGAATCCATTTCGACATACTTTTTCTCCTATGTCGTTGATGGAAAGAATTTTGTTTATAACAGCAATCTTTTGCTCGTCATCCATGAGAGGAAACGTCTCTTTAAGCGCCTCGACTGCTTGATATTCCACCCATGCAGGAGCATTTGACAGGACTTCGCGTTGAGTAATGATTTCATATGCATCACATTTAAACAAATCTGGTCGTGACGTATAAACATATAATGCAATAAAAACAATCCCACCATAATTGCTTTGAGCAAATTTTTTCAGAAGATGTCTGGCCTGCTCGCATTGAGCATTTTCAAGGAACTCATCAATCAGTATATTAGTGATATCCTCAACAACATTGCTCCCAATATGATGACCGGTATGCCTTTGGAAACTAATGAACTCGGTCGAAATATGGATTTCAGAACCATTTATTTTGATAATAGTAGAATCATATATGCAATTCAGAATATCTGCTAAAAGTTGAATACCTATAGCCTTATGGGTTTTAAGAAGTCGCTCATATACACGCTCTACGTCATGATTTATAGTTATACGCCTAAAATATCCATCTTTGTCTGCCACCAACTGTTGTCTGACATTTTCTTTAAGCTCATTACATACAAAAACAGGGTCATCAATGAGTATATTCTCAAGCAGATTGGGATATGCCAATGGGTTCTTATTCTTGGATATTTTTTTGTATAAGGAGATCAGTTTTGTGCTTTTACAATTCAAATTATAGAGTTGCAGAATATTATGCAGATACATACGATCTTTCTCATCGTTGAAATCCAAAACAGTATCCAATTTATCAAGCACAACCTCCCCGTCTGATTGAATTGTCTGCCGACACATAATCATCGTCTTTTCCTTATAATCATCACTGAGTTTTTTCCACCCTCCGTTATTCTCAATGATTGTCCATATTGCGTTAAACCAGTTCACATTATGGACCGATTCAAAAATCACCCCCATAAATGTATTATAATCAAACACATCTTTAGAAATAAGATTAACTTCTTGCGGGAGCGGCGTTTCAAAATATGCCATAGTGCTCAGTACAAGCGACTGGATATGGTAGCGATATATAGGTTTCCCATCCTCAGATTTCTCGAAAAGCAATTGCCGCAGGATTTGAAGGTATTCTGATGGATTCTGTTCCCTAAGGAAAGTCAGAATACTTTTAACCGATGCTCTTATAAAAAGTCCTTGATGCTGTTTTTTCAATACATTTGGCAAGTTGCTTCCTTTTTCCGTAAACCTTCGCGCATATACATAATCAAATAATGTCTGATGAAAAAACTGTACTTGGCCATTTTTGTTAATTATCAAAAGCCCGTTAGAGAAAAGATATTTTAATGCAGCATCAAAACCAGTTTCAAATTCCCTAACATGGACCGACAACTCCTGACGCTGATACATCTTTGTCACAAGGCAGTCAAGCAATGACAATAAAATATTCTTATCAACCTTACGGACACTGTCATCATTTACATATTTTCGCCAAAGCTGATGATAAAGCATGTCTGTCGACAATGGATCTGTCAGTTGTCCGTAAGACCTGACTTTTAAGAACAAGTATAAGTGTAGCGGATTACCCAAAAAATGGAGAAGCCGATCACTCAACCTTTCGTTGCATTGATTTTCTTTCAACGTTTGCAACACTTGGTTGCCAGTAAGCTCTTTTAATCCCCATTTATTCTTTATCTTTAAATTATCAAGCAACGGGTCATATTCCAAATCATAAGGACGACAAGAGATAATTACACGCACATTGGGGATAGATCGCAATTGTCCAATAACCTTCAAGAGAGATCTTAAAGGAGTACGGTTGGATGATAACGAGAGAGACAACGCATCAATCTGATCTATCAATAAAACTACACGATGATAACTTGGCGCAATATTTTTAACGACACATTCTATTGGTTCATCCAAATGGATTTTGTGGCTCAATTCGTCGGTATCTACGAACTCCATTTGGTCAGATTTCAAACCAAAGACCAAGTAATCATTTCTCGACTGAAGATTCACCAAAAGGTCATGCATTACTATGGATTTGCCAATTCCGGCCTTTCCATAAAGTAAAGCCAGTCTATCTGAATTGTCTTTACCGTATTCTTTTTCTATCCATGCAAGAATCATGTCAACCTCATCCCTATGTATTGCCGGCTCAATCGTTGGGGCATAATCGAGAAGTTCATATGATCCATTACTAAAGGCGGAAACCGGATCTTCAATATAGTGATTCCCTAAATATATTTTTCCTTCGTTCCGCTCGATATAGATTGGCCGTGTCCCCGTCTGATTAACAAATCTTTCTTCCATACGATATCACACTTTAAACGAAATTTCCACGATTAAGAATGCTTTTGGGTTATTATATTATCCTTGCACAAAGTTATAAATAATTCGCCGACTTTCAGCGATTAACAGCGTTAAATAACTATTAATTGTTTCGCTACTTTTCTTATAAATTGCGTCACCGAGTTCTCCGCCCACCGCAATATTGGCTGCGTATATATTGAATAAATCTGAAAAAATGGAGTTTTTTCCATCTTATATACTGCAATTTCCCGAGTTTAATCTCAATATCAGCATTAATTTACACTAATATCAAATTTAAAATTCCAAATATTAGGATTTTATTTTGTCAATTACACAAAACTCACTAAATTTGCAGTATAAAGTGAGCAATTATGATACAAGAACTAAAAATAAAAAACTTCAAATCATTCCGAGATGATGCGGAGCTTAGTTTTGAGCCATCCGGCGAGGATAGATACAACAGTGTTGTGACTATGCCTGACGGAGTGCAGCTTCTCCGTTTCGCGG
>CAZAZA010000113.1:0-8017 GCA_964489495.1 uncultured Bacteroides sp. | reverse complement strand
CGAAGATTTTATCATCGCGCTCTTTCAACTGCTCGTAGAGTTTCATCACGGCTCCAAAGGTCATAAATTCGAGAGTCTTCCACGCCGGAGCGAAGCGGTCGTTGGGATTGTTCTGGTGGTGCCTATGAATAATCGGATTGCGCTTGAAGTCCGAAGTATAGACTTTACGCTCGAACTCATGTGCGTAGGGACGATTGACGACGACCGGACTCACGAACCATACCGGATTGGAGTTATACTTGTTGGAGAGATTGTATATGAGCGAAGTGCGGAAAGCTATCTCGATACGATTGAGATAGCGCGTGAGCAACAGACGAAGGTCAAAATCGAAATAATAGAGATTGACCGCATCCTCGAACGAAGCACCCTCTACATACTCGTGTGTCCGGTTGCGAAGTTCGGGATAAGACTTTTCAAACGGGAACAGATAGAAGCCAAGGCGGTAATATCCTATATCCAGTAGGATTTCTCGCGCCTTGTCCGCGTCGTTGACAGTCAGACCTCTTGATTTCAGGAGGTCGAGCTGTTGGTCTATTGTCGTTGCTGATTTCGCCATATACGTCCCACTGACTAAAAAGCATACATCGTATTATCCATGACGTAAGCACCCTCTGATTTGTCTAAATCATAGAGGGCAAAATGCAGTTGCATGAAGTCAGGGGTTAATGCAAATTAAATAACTTTTGTTCAAAAACAATAAATAAGACTGGTATTTTGTTCGAAATTTGTTCGAAATATTTAAAGTAATTAGGCCTGATATCACGACGTGCTATGGCTTGGGGGTCAGGCCTCGTTCTGCGGCCAGCTTCAGCATAAGGGCGTATGCACTGTCGTGGTCGTTGGGGATTTCGCCGTCAAGTATGGCATCTTTGATGCGCTGCTTGATTTCGCCCACCTCTCGGCCCGGTGCGAGCCCAAGCACAGACATAATCTCGCAACCGTCGACCGGCGGCTGATAGTTCCTGATATGGTCGCGCTCTTCAAGCTCGACCATCTTTTGCTTCACATGCTCGAAGTTTTCAAGATGCCGTTTCACCTTCTCGGCATTTTTCGAGGTTATATCGGCGCCGCAAAGTGTCATCAGGTCGTCGACATCGTCGCCGCCTTGAAAAAGCAGTCGCCTTACGGCCGAATCAGTCACCTCGTCCTCAACAAGGGCGATAGGTCGCATGTGCAGTTCGACAAGCTTCTGCACATATTTCATAGGCTCGCTCAAAGGCAGACGGAGACGCTTGAATATACGCGGAATCATGCATGAACCTATATAATTGTGGTTGCGGAACGTCCAGCCGGTCCCTTCGACCCACTGCTTTGTCGGGGGTTTGCCTATGTCGTGGAGAAGCGCCGCCCATCGCAGCCACACATTGTCTGACTGCACGGCCACCTTGTCGAGCACCTCCATCGTGTGGGCGAAGTTATCCTTGTGCCCGCGCCCGTTGACAGTCTCGACTCCACGCATGGCGTCAAGTTCGGGCAGCACATATTTCAGCAATTCAAGTTCGGCCAAAAGCCGCCATCCGACAGACGGCACCGGCGAGCGCATGATTTTCATAAGCTCGTCTGCAATCCGTTCACGCGAAATGATATTGAGACGGTCGGCGTTACGGGCTATAGCGGCCGCGGTCGGAGGGAAAATGTCGAACTGCAACTGTGTGGCAAACCGCACGGCACGCATCATTCTCAGCGGGTCATCGCCGAACGTGGTGTCCGGGTCGAGCGGCGTGCGTATGATACGTCGTTTCATATCTTCAACGCCGTCGAAAAGGTCGACGAGACGGCCAAACGAATCAGCGTTTACCGATAGAGCGAGGGCATTTATAGTGAAGTCACGGCGACTTAAATCGTCGTGAAGCGTCCCGTCTTCAACCACCGGGTTGCGGCTGTCGCGGTTGTATGATTCGCGACGGGCGCCGACAAATTCAAGTTCCGTTGAACCGTGACACACCTGCGCAGTGCCATAGTTTTTAAACACACTCAGCCGCGTCCCGCGACCCATGAGTTTGGCGACGCGCTCGGCAAGCTCTATTCCCGAACCTACGGTGACAAAATCTATGTCGCTCGAAGGCCTGTCGAGTAACAAGTCGCGCACATAGCCGCCTACAACGTAGCATTCACGCCCGAGGAGATCGGCAGCCTGTCCGACACGGTGAAAAATTTTGGTATCAATTCTGTCTTTCAGCGATGTTATCTCTTGCAATTGCTCCATCTGTTACTGGAATAATATAATTTCCTCCGGCGCATTAGTCAGGCATTCCACACCGTCGGCCTTTATCACATAAGTGTTTTCTATGCCCACAGCCCCCACGTGGGGAATGACAAATTTAGGCTCCAGAGCTATCACGTTTCCGGCCGCCAGTATGTCACGGCTGCGAGGCGAAATCACCGGGAGTTCGTTTATCTCTATGCCTACCCCGTGGCCTACGAAACCGGCTTTCTGCCTGTGCCCCATGAAATAGTCTGACAGTCCGGCTTCGTCAGCAGCCTTCACCGCCGCTTCGTAGAGGTCTTTGGCCGCAACTCTAGGACGCGCCGTCTGCTCGAACAGCCTGCATATATGTCGCGAACATTCATGTGCTTTCTGAGCAAGCGCATCTGCTTCACCAAGCGAGAAGACACGGGTCATATCTGTCATATACCCGGTGAAATTGCCGTTCATGTCAACCATCACAGTGCTGCCTTCCTCTATTATCGAGCCGTCCGCTCCGACTGGAAGCGACGGATTTATCCCCGCACCACCCATTGCGAAGTCGTATGGCGTCGGGGTGTCGGCATTGCTGCCGGTGAGCACATTGCCCATATATATCTCCATAGTGTCGCCGCTCGTGCGGAATTGTCCGATACTGCCCTCAAGACGCAGACTGTTTTCAATCGCTATCTGAAGCTCGACATCCGACATGCCGTTCCGGAACATCTTCGGGATATGGCTGTAGACATATGTGTGCTTGATGCCGGACTGGCGTATTTTTTCAACCTCCATGTCTGTCTTGACAGCCCTTGCAGCCCTCATGACAGACGACGCGTTCACAAACCGGGCCGATGGAAATATCTTTTTGATTCGCTCGATCGTAGAATAGGATGTGATGTCGAATTCCAGACCTATTACCCCGGCCGAGGCCAATGCCGGGTTTTCAGCCATATTCTCAGGCTTGTGTATGATTGTCATCCCCTCCCCCGCAAGGTCTTTCGGCCGACGCACAAAATAGCGCACCGTCCGGTCCGAACCAACGGCAACAAATCCGGCGAATACCCGCCCTGTAAGGTAATATATATTGGCAAAGTCCGATACCAGCACGATGTCGGCCGACAATGATTCCATGCTCCGGCACACGCTTTCGATGCGGCGCTGTTGCTCTTGAGGCTGAAGGAGATTTAATTGATGCATAATTATTATATGATTCATTTTCACTATGACACAGGCTTTATGTCGATTCCTACCTTCTCGATACCACGCAGGGTGTCTACCCGGAGTATATGGCGCAGTGTCACCCGGCTTGCGGGAGCCACTGATGTTGCCGGAAAGCTGGTGGTTTCCACCTGGTATGAATCGCCAAAACCCTTTCCTAACCAACGCCCGAAACGGTCACAAAGTTGTATGTCAACAGTGTCGACATGCACCCCCGAATCCCGGTCGACATACGAAGTCTCTATCCACAGGTTTCGGAACGGATAACTGTCATTATGAACAAGCACTATGCTGAATGAGGCCTCGGCCCCGGAAGGGACGCTGTCGGTGACAAACTCCAGCGTGTCGCCATACAGCCAGCCGCTTTCAGGCAAAGTCCGGAACAGCGAGGTCTCGCCTTTGCCGACACATCCCGTAAGTGCTGTGCCGATGAAGATTGACAACAATGTGGCCTTTAGCGACCCTGAAAGCTTCATGATTCTGTTTTTTCGTCAACTTCTTTGTTCACTTCCTTCTGGCCCTCTTTGGCTTTTGGCTTGCGCTGCTGAGGCTGCTTTTGAGCCGGAGCGTCTGCCGGGGCATTTTGTCCTTGCTGTTGAGGTTTCGGCTTGTTCTTCTTTCGTTTCTTCTTAGCTTTGTCGAACCTGGTCAGGCTATCCTGGCCAAGAATGTCGTTATACGCGCTTTCCTTCGACTGAGGTTCCTGACCGTCGCGCTGCAGCTGCTGCGGCTTGGTGCCCGCACGGTTGAGCGCAATGACTTCAAAAGCCCTCGCGGCATCAATCGTGACAAGATTGGCCGGAATCGATTTGTCTGTGGAATAGGTTATAAGCCCTTTGAAGATATCATACTTGAAGAAATAGTACGTGGAATCCGCTGTTTCGAGACGCACATCTTTCCCGGGAAGTTTCTTCACACTCTCGACATAGGCGTCAACCTCGAAATTCAGACAACATTTGAGCTTGGCACATTGCCCGGCGAGTTTCTGAGGATTGAGTGAGATTTCCTGAAAACGTGCGGAGCTTGTCCCGACCGACACGAAGTTGGTCATCCAGCTCGCACAGCAAAGCGGACGGCCGCACGGCCCTATTCCGCCTATCCGGCCGGCCTCCTGCCGCGCGCCGATCTGTTTCATTTCGATACGCACTTTAAAGGTGTCGGCGAGTACCTTGATTAGCTGACGGAAGTCAACCCGTTCGTCGGCTATATAGTAGAAAATAGCCTTGTTGCCGTCGCCCTGATATTCCACGTCGCCTATCTTCATGTTGAGATTCAGGCTTTCCGCAATCTTACGGGAACGTATCATAGCGTCGTTTTCCTTTGCTTTGGCCTCCTCAAACTTCTCAAGGTCGCCCGGTTTGGCTTTGCGGAAAACGCGCTTCACTTCGGCATCCGGACGGACATTGGCCTTGCGCATCTGCAAGGCTACGAGCTTGCCGGTGAGTGTCACCTGTCCTATGTCATGGCCGGGCGATGCCTCCACCGCCACCCAGTCGCCTATGGCGAGGTCGAGGTTGGTGGAATTAAGATAGTAGCCCTTACGGGTGTTCTTGAACTGCACCTCTACCATATTGTCTTTCGACTGGTCGGCCGGTATATCGGCCAGCCAGTCGAAGCTGTGCAGTTTGCCACGCGGGCACGAACATTGTTTTTTCTCTGCCATAGTAGGGAGATCTGTCTACAGTATGGCTATTTTGCAAAGCTTACCGAACGGGTCTCGCGAATCACGGTGATTTTCACCTGACCCGGATAAGTCATCTCGTCCTGTATACGTTTTGCTATCTCAGCCGACAGCTTTTCGGTCTCGGCATCATCAATCTTGTCGGCACCGACTATCACGCGCAACTCGCGGCCTGCCTGTATGGCATAAGTCTTTATGACACCCGGATATGAAAGTGCTAACTGTTCAAGGTCTTTGAGGCGTTTGATATATGCTTCGACTATCTCGCGGCGGGCACCGGGACGGGCGCCGGATATGGCGTCGCACACCTGGACTATCGGGGCAAGCAGGGTGGTCTGCTCTATCTCGTCGTGATGGGCGCCGATGGCGTTGCATATTTCTGGTTTCTCCTTATATTTCTCGGCGAGCTTCATGCCTAAGAGTGCGTGCGGAAGTTCAGGCTCTTCGTCAGGCACCTTGCCTATATCGTGGAGCAAGCCTGCGCGACGGGCTTTCTTGGGGTTGAGGCCGAGTTCCGACGCCATTACCGCGCACAGATTGGCAGTTTCACGCGAGTGTTGCAGCAGGTTCTGACCATATGACGAACGGTATTTCATTTTGCCCACCATACGTATCAGGTCGGGATGCAGGCCATGTATGCCCAAGTCAATTGCAGTACGTTTTCCTGTCTCGATTATCTCTTCCTCGATTTGCTTGCGGACTTTGGCCACTACCTCCTCGATGCGGGCCGGATGTATGCGGCCGTCGGCCACGAGCTGGTGCAGGGCAAGACGGGCAATCTCGCGTCTGACCGGGTCAAAACCCGAAAGGACTATTGCCTCGGGGGTGTCGTCCACAATTATCTCTATGCCGGTGGCAGCTTCGAGTGCACGGATATTGCGGCCTTCACGTCCGATGATCCGGCCCTTGATTTCGTCGCTCTCGATCTGGAACACAGTCACCGAGTTTTCAATCGCCGTCTCCGTTGCAACACGCTGAATCGACTGCACGACAATGCGTTTGGCCTCTTTGTTGGCAGTCATCTTGGCCTCGTCCATTATGTCGTTTATGTAACTTGCCGCAGCGGTCTTGGCCTCGTCCTTAAGGCTCTCGACGAGTTTTTCTCTTGCTTCGTCAGACGACAGGCCTGAGATATGTTCAAGCGTTTCACGGGCCGACTTTGTGAGGCGTTCAAGTTCCTGCTCCTTGTGGTCGAGCTTGCTGCGTCGCGCGTCGAGAGACGCTTTCTGCTGGTCGATTTCGTTTTTCAAGCGCTGGTTTTCGCTCTGGATCTGATTGAGCTGCATCTCGCGCTGTTTCTGTTTCGCCTCAGCCGACTGGAGGCGCTGCATCCGCTGGTTGGCCTGCCGCTCGGCTTCAGTCTTGATTTTAAGCTCTTCCTCTCTGGCCTCGATAAGCCGGTTCTGCTTGATTGTGTCGGCCTCGTGAGTGGCCTCGTCGATTATGATTCTGGCTCTTGAATTGGCCGACCGCCGCTGATAGTACAAAGCGACGACGTAACCGATAGCGAAGGCGATAATGCCGGCAGCGACGGCAATTATGATCCCAGTTGTATTGTTCATGCTGTCAATGCTAAACAGTTAGAATGATAAGAGCACCGTATGCCCGTTGAGCCAAGGTCCGCGTACGGCAAGTGCGGCGTGCCGCCACGGGATGGGTCGTAAGAGCTACAGTGCGGGGGTATGTAATAAATGTCACTGTGGATCGACCTGGGCGAGAGCCTCGTCGAGGTCGTTTTCAAAATCGGCAAGTACAGTTTCGAGACGCGAGTTCTCATCACGTAACGACACGAAAGCCTGGGCGAAGAGGAGTGTTACCATGGCAAGGATTTCCTGATTGTCACGGCCTTTGAAGCGCTCTCGCCACGTCAGCCATGCGTGATTCACTTCTTTTGCCGCCTGCCTGAGCGAGGGCTCGTCGGATGGCGATATATTCATCGACAAGGCGCGGTCGGCGATGCGAAGTGTTATGTCTATCTTATCATTCATTCAGTTTGTCCGGTGGTGAGGTCGGCGATGCATTTGTCGATTTCCCGCACTAACTCCGAAAGCACCGCACGGCTCTGTTCGACTGCTTCGCGTGAAGGAGCGATGGATGTCGCCACTTTGAGATATTCGACCTGATGTCGCAGGTCGGCAATCTCACGGCTTTGTCGTTCTACCTGACGGAGGAGTTCTTCGTTACGCCGGTCAGAAACGGCTTTGGCCGCACGAAGTCGTGCATATTTTTCAACGAGAAGGCTCGCTTTGGCTTCGATGCTGTCGAGCCTTTGTCGAAGAGATGCCATACTGTCTTCCTAAAGTTTCACAAAATTAGGTATATTTTTTGAAATTCTCAACTTCGCGACAAAAAAATTTGCGCAATCAATCCCGAATCCACTATTCCCGTCGCGAACTCCTCGGATAATATGCGATACTGTGCGGAAATCAATATGTGCGTCATATCCGTTAATTTTATTCCATCTCTCACTTGAGGGCATGAGCTAAGAACCGGATAGGGTTGCCCGCGCAGTTAATGTAGGGGGAGATGTCAGGAGTTTTCTCAAGCAATGGGTCGGGCGAGCCCCGGTAGCCCGAGGCGGTGCTCAGCAGGCGCGGGCCAAAGTCGCTGTAGCGCACTCCACCCAAGGGCACACGCTCCTTGCCCCCGTAGAGGTAGGGGTTGTCGCCCTCGGGCTCCAGCCACGGCTCTCCATAGGGATAGTAACCCGTCTCCTGAACTATCTTCGCATTGGAGTCGATCACTCCGGTCACGTTCCCCTGATAGTCCGTCAGATAATAGTAGGCGTTCCCCTCAGCATCGAAGTAGCCGCCCATTTTAATATTGATAATCAAAAAATTATGTAGGGACGCACGGCTCGTGCGTCCGGTTGCTGGCAGGCTCGTGCGTCCGGTTGCTGGCAGGTTCATGCATCCGGGGACATTCGGACGCAC
>CAZAZA010000112.1:2628-8273 GCA_964489495.1 uncultured Bacteroides sp. | reverse complement strand
TCCATGAGCCGTTGGTAGGCATTGGCTTCTTCCATAGGTGTCACATCTTTGCGCTGAAGGTTCTCGGTAATGGCGATTTCCTCGGCTTCTTCATCGGTAAGGTCATTGATTATGGCAGGGATTTCCTGCATGCCGACAATCGTTGCAGCACGGTATCTGCGCTCACCGAACACAAGTTCATAACCGTTGCCGTCGGCTATGTGGCGCACGGTGACAGGCTGTAGTATTCCTTGCTGACGAATACTTTCTGCGAGTTCGTTCAAACTCACTTCATCAAAGTGCTTGCGTGGGTTGAAACCATTAGGACGGATTGCTGAGATTGCAACCATTGTGATGTCCTTTACTGCTGTCTGATTTAATGTTGCTTCCATTTTTTTTGAATTTATGAGTTATTATTGAATGTTTATTTTCCCCTTTCTTCAGTCCCTTTTTCCCGGAACCGCTTTGGAGTTTTACAGATGCAACACACGGCTGTCTTATCAGCTTCATACGACGGCTTTTCTTGCCAAATACTCTCCACAGGAGGAAGATTTTGCAAGAAATGCACTTCAAGCCGCCGGATCAAGCGGGACGGCCGAACTTCGCATCTGATAAAACCAAACCGGTGACGAAGGGAAAGAACCAGGGCAAGACCATGGAATGCGAATGATATAAGCAGGAGAACACCGAGAGGTTGTAAACAAGGTAAATGCGGTAAAACAGGTTAAGACGGCCTGCATGACCGGCCAGGATATAAGAGGGCTGCCTTGCGCTTTCCGTGAAGAGGTTTATTCTCTCTCCACGGACAGATAATCCTTAGCGTGTCATCCCGACAAACGGTCATATAAGTTAATAACAGGAATGTTCATGGCACCGGCCCTGTTACAGGTATAGAATGTGCCGCCACGACGTCGCCCGTCATAACAGGCGACAACCCGGCTTGCATGTTTGAGCATGAAGTCATTACGCACAAGCAGACAGTCTTTGTAATACTTCTCGCTCAGCAATATACGGAAATCTGCCTGTTGTAAAATGGCATGGTAGCGTTGGCGGTCATTCCAATTCCACATTCCGCACTGGTCGCGGAATGGTATAACGGCTGTAAGCGTGATGTCGTTGAAATCCGCTTTTGCCTGCAGTACACATTCAGCCGCCATTAGGTCGAAGCCCAATGCCATGCCGCACATATAATTGGTGATACCTTCTCCGTGCCAATTTTTAATAAGTTCCGTCAAGGCAGCCTTTACGTTTGCCGTTCCTCCATGGGGAAATGAGCGGTGTCCCGTAAAGGCTGCGGAACACCGCCTGTTAATGGCAGTTGGATTTATGTTATTTCCCATATCGGTAATGTGTGCGTCCAAGGAAGATGCCGCCCAATACGTTTGCCCCGAACACTTCAAGTTGGTTGGCGAACAATGCGTAACTCATGCCGGTGGTGATGATGTCATCCATGACCACGACATCCTTTCCGTAGAAATAATCATCATCAAACTCTATCACTTGAGCCGTGCGGACAGTCTTGTCGTGGCGGTGCTCATGCACTGCAAGCCTGTCACACGATATTCTCACGTGCGGAAAGCCGTTGCGGATGCCTGTCATTTCGTTGACCCTCTCACAGAACTTTCGGTAGCGGTTTTCGTTCTGTTCTTGTGTGCTTGCAGGAACACAGACAAATACTATGTCTTTGGTTCTGCCTCCATACTCCTTGTTTATGTAGTCGGATGTCATTTGTGCCACTTTCTCACATGCTCCGTCTTCCGCATCCTTAAACGCCCAGACCAGTTTGCGTGCTTCCACGGCATCCTCACCCACGTTCTTTATGCGCACGGGGAAGTATTTAAGGAAGAACGTAGTCTTTTTCTCCAGCTGTCTTTTGACTTTCTCATCAATTACCTTTGCCATAATAGATATGTTTAATTTTTATCATTTCCCTTTTTTCGGAAGCTGTCCGGCTTGCCGCGAGGGATTTTTCTGCCGGCAAAGGGGCATGGCGACAATAAGGCAAATCAAGGATGAGAAATACACTCCATGTAAATGGAGGAAGATTTCCCATAAGGCTTGCCGTCCGGGATTTGCCGTTTGACAAAGCCTGCCGCTACCTTTGCAGAAATAATCCGTAGAGGTAAGGCGGTATGTATGAAATCATGGCAGAGAACTATAACTGGCAGGTACGACGGATAAAACCGGGAGATAAAACAGGTTTGGACTGTCACGCATTAAAAAAGGATTTGCGCTTCAGCGTTATAAAAAAGCAGGCTCCCTTTGCCTCGGTGGGGAAGGCAAAGGGAGAAAGGTCAAAGTTGATAATTGCGGATAAGCAGGGCGATGTTGTCACCTTCGGCGATAACACCCTTTATGTCGAAATACCGTTGCAGTTTCTCAAGGTCACAAAGCCACAGCATACCGCCGCCGATGTTGCACCGTACCGTATCAAACTCGGTGCGGTCAACCAGAGAGTCACACTCCATTATTCCATCGACAATATCCTTTATCTCAATCAGCGTAAGGCTTTTCCTGACGTTTTCGGATTTGTCAGGCAACAGCATATTGGCGATGATGATGTTGTCATTGTTTCTACGGAACGATAAGACCGGCGTTTTCTCCACTACCTTGTCGCTATCGAAGTCAAAGACAGATATGTGTGCGGCTTCGGACTGACCGCTCAAGATTCTTCGTGTGGCTTCATTCTCCATAGCCTGTATGCTTCCACTGTCAATCATTTCGCCGTCAACAAACAGTCCGAATGTCGCAAAATTCTTTACCTTCATATATCCATGATTTTAAGTTATAGACAGGGGCGGTCTTTTACCAGCCCCATTGTGTTATCTCCAGTTCGTCACCGTCTTTCATGCCGTCTATCGGGTCGCAGATGAAAGTGCCGAAGAAATTCACAACCACACACCCCCTTCTCAGCGATGCGGGTTCTGAACCGTCATCGTCACAGTGACGTATCTGATACCACTGCTTTCCTTTTGGCAGGGTATCGACTGTTATTCTGAGGTCGATAAACTCGCCCTCCACTGAAATCCCATTCTCAAGCACCAGCGACATGGGTGTCTTGTGTTCCTTGTTGTAATCGAATGTCATAATACTTTTTGTTTAGTGGTTATCACTTGTTGAGCCGTTTTACAGGTGGCTTATCCCAATCCGTTTCGTCATACTCATAGGTCGTATCCTCGTCCTCATACTCGTATTCATCGTATGATATGCGAATAGTCCGGGGAGTATAAAAATGTCTGAACGCATTGATGATGCTTTCCGTTAGAGTCTTTCCTACCGTACTGACAAAGTGCAGCTCAAGCGTCCAATAGTCGGAACTGAAATCGGCGAGTTCTCCGCCATATCTGTTGCCTGCTTTGTACAGTGTCACCGAAACATAACCTCTGGTACCGCTTTGCAGTTCCACAAGATGCCCGTAATAGGTGAAACTGTCATTATTTGATTGACCGGACTTGGTTATCCGGTCAATCAGTCTATGAATGTAGTTGTATCTTGGCTTTTTCATAGCGGTACGATTTCTTCGACTGTCACCGTATAGCCGTAGCCGTCTTCTGTTCTCCATTCTTTGCACCGTGGTAGGTCTATCAGTGTGCTACCGTGTTGCACGTTGAAGTTTTCTTGGCAATCAGCGATTTCATCTTCAAACGCTTTCATCGCATCGTCAAGTGAACGGTACAGGGCGTGTCCGTCTGAAACGCTGTCCTGCATTTCAATGAGGGTCGTAAGCAGATAGAATGTCTGTTCCATATCCATAAGATTTTACACAAACGGAATGTGCCGTCCATGTTTGTTTAAGTATTCAAGCATCGCCTTGGCTTCAAGATGTGAAGCCATGTTGCGGTCATCGTGTCCTGTCTTATCGTCAGCGATAACCTTAATGCACTCCTTTATGAGCCGCCAAAGCGACTGCTGTAACGTGCGGTGCATTGTCGGGATAACTGCTGCAAACAGTTTGGGGCTGAAGCTGAAGGAGTTTAGAGCCATTTCCACCTGTTTTGCAAGTTCCTGTTCATTGTTGGGTCTATTGTCCATAACTGATAATTTTAATTTTTACTTTTCCCTTTCATCCGGTGTGTCCCGGTCACCTGGGATTTATTTTACTGCAAACACGAAGCTGACGGCAGGCATAAAGGCAAGGCTGACACGAAAATACGCTCCGCAGGAGGAAGATTTTCGGCAGTCACCGTAAGGCATGGCCTTGACGGTTGCCGGACGGACTTAACTTCGCGGTAAAATAATCATCTGAGGCCGGCCAACCGAACGAATACAAAAAAGACAATATAGAAGAGGTGTTTTAGAACATAGCGTGTTCTGATTTCATATAACTGGATTTTTAGGAGTGCGAGAATACGATGTGAGGCAAAATCTTACAGCTCAAATGCAGAAAACCATTAAATAATAAGAGATTGCCGCAAAAAAAGAGTAACTTTGCATCCGGATAGAGGCAACTCTTGTCCGAAACATACGAAAAGATAAGAAGCGTTATGCTCATCAAGTATTTGGAAACGTAGGAAATTTTCAAATTGCATACTAAGATGGCATAGTGGTTCTCACGCTATAGCGTGGGCTGCTATTACTACATCTGTATGCAAGGTTTCCTACGACCTCCAAATTAGAAGTAGTATTGCGGTCCGCGCTTTTGCATTTAATAATCAGCCTTATTGGACTATGGGGCGCACATGTGAAGAGTAGTGAAGAAGATTGAAGCAAACAAACAACTGATAGCTGCGTGCGGGCTGTATTGTGGCGCATGTCGTAAGTATCTTACGGAGCAATGTCCCGGTTGCCACCTTAATGAGAATACTTCATGGTGCAAAATCAGGACATGTGCCAAAGGGTGCGACTTTCACACTTGTGCTGAGTGCGATAAGGATGTTACAGATTGTAGGATCTTCTCCAATCCCATAGGAAATGTTTTAGGTCTCTTGTTCGGGTCAGACCGTCCTGCATGTATCAACTATATTCGTGAATATGGTGAACAGGCATTTGCCGATGAAATGACCTTACGCAAATGTCATGCAATAAAAAAGCAGTAAAGTAAAATATATGGAAAATATATTCAATTCCAATACTGGAAAGACTAATAATCGTTTAGATATGAAAGATAAAATTATTCACTTTTTAGAGAATCACCTTATTGGCAAGAAATTGGCTACTGATGAGGTTGTCTATACACTTGGAGATGGGAATTTGGAAGGTATATACAGCGACCAAATGGTGTTTTCCAATCTGGAAAGAACAGTAAATGGCTTTAAGTTTAATCTCACTACCATAACCCATGAACAGATTTTTAATTTAGATGAGAACGGTGTGAGAACTACCATCGCTAAAGACTATACAGGTACAAGTGTGTTTTGTTATGAATTGGCAATGAGGAAAAGTACAAATCAATTAACAGGGTATATGCATTGTGTTTCCACGACAGTTCAAAACCAAACGATGGATGCAGTTGTATGTGGTATATTTGATGTCGTCTTTGATGGAAAGGAACTCTGTTGGCAGGAAAACCAATTACTGTATAGGGATAATCCTATTGATGAGGATAAATATAAGCCTGTAGCTTTTGATTCCAGAATCCGTGTTTATCTTAATGAAGGAAAAGTTGTATATGAGTATCTTCCTACACTTTGGGATGTCAATCCGAAAACATTGGAAAAAAGATTATC
>CAZAZA010000112.1:0-2528 GCA_964489495.1 uncultured Bacteroides sp. | reverse complement strand
CTTGTCTATTTCCACGGTGGCGGTTGGGTGATTGGCAGTGTAAACAGTTGTTCCCGATATTGCGCAGCAATGGCTGAGAAGGGCATTGCTGTGCTTGCCGTAGATTACAGGCTTGCGCCTGAGCATCCTTTTCCCGAAGGTTTGAAAGATTGCATTGATGCCATAAAATTTGCTCAAAGCAAGATGACGGAGTGGAAATGTGACAGCATCTCTGTTGGTGGAGACAGTTCCGGCGGAAATCTTGCCATAGCCGTGGCACTGAGTTTCCCCGAGAATACTTTCAACAGTCTGATTACCTTCTATCCTGTCACAAAAGCTTATGCAGACGACTCTGAATCATGGAAACAATTCGGGAAAGGGTTCGGACTTGACAGTGAACTAATGAACGCTTTCAACGATGCTTATACCTCAGAACCACACCATCCGTTGGTATCTCCTGCAGAAGCGGCTGATTCGGCTCTTGCCAAACTGCCACCAACATTGCTTGTGGCGGCTGAACGAGACATACTCCGGTGTCAAGGGGCAGGCTTCGCAGACAGGCTGACGCAACTTGGGGTGGAGCTGAAATATGTTCTGATTCCCGGATCAGTCCATCTGTTTATAACGGTTGCCGGACAGCCGACGGCATTCTGCCGTTCCGTGAAAGAATCTGTTGAGTTCATCTCCAGACATTCAGATCAGACTGCAAAATAAAGGAAAACAGTATTCACATACAAAACACGTATGTCATGAGGATTATCCAACCGAAACAAGAGTTACGCCCGTATGTGCGTTATTACTGGATGCTGGAGGACGATGAGCCGTTCAGTGTCCTGACATTTCCCATTGGTTGTCTTCAGATTATATTCCACCGCAAATCACCACTATATGTTCCCGAACTAAATAGTCTCCAGAACAGGTTTACTATAAGTGGGCAAGTGAATTTCCCGTCACATATTCAATCGGATGGAAATTTGGACATGATTGTGGCTGTGTTTTATCCGCATACCATAGGGATGTTCATAGACACACCGCCATCTGCCTTTTACAACCGGGAGATTTCGGGATATGATATTGATAACCGACAGCTCAGCGAGATTGCCACAAAGATATTCGATTGCCAAAGTAGTGACGAATCCCTTGGCATCCTTGAACGGTGGCTGCTGGGTAAAGTAAAACCGACATTGAATATTCAAAGAATAGGCAATTCGATAAGGGAACTATTGAACACCTCGGCCATTCCAATCAATATCCTTGCCGACAACGCTTGTCTGAGCAAGAAACAATACGAACGTGTGTTTCGTGAACAGGTGGGCATGAATCCGAAGGAATATGCCCGGATTGTCAGATTTCAAAAATCGCTCAGGATGTTGCAATGCGGTTCACGGGATTATGCCTATATAGCTTACCATTGCGGTTTTACCGACCAGTCGCATTTTATCCGGGACTTCAAGGTTATGAGTGGCTACACACCCAAATCACTATTGAACCATTGTGAGCCATATTCCGATTTATTCACCCATCCGGTGTGAATGTCTCTTTTCTTCTATCCCATGCAAAAATGTCTGCGTAACTTTGCATCAAAAAAATGATGCAAGAAGTCAATCCTGCGGAGACAACCCGCGCATACGCATTTGAAATGTGGATGAATGTCCCAATGCCTATGGTTACATTGTTTCGTACCATAAATGTCAGTAAATTGCGAAAAATCAGTAAACGAAGCGGCTTGAAATTCAATATGCTGCTTTGCTGGTGTATCGGCAAAGCGGCAAGCCAGGTAAAAGAGTTCTTTATGCTTCCTGTGGGCGACAGACTTGTCCGCTATGATTCGATAGCGGTCAATACCATTGTTGCCAACAAGACCGGAGAAGTAAGTTCATGCGACATTCCATATTCTCCGGATGTGGCTAAATTCAATGCCAATTATCTCCGTCTGACGCAACGAGTGGCGGAGACTTGCGAGAATCATGATATAACCGACAGCATGGTGATCGGCACATCCGCATTGGCCCAATATGCAATCGACGGAGCCGTGGGGATGTATAGTGGTATCTTCAATAATCCGTTTATGATATGGGGGCGATACCGTAAGAGTTGGTTCAAAACAAAGTTGACTTTATCTTTCCAATTCCACCACACTCAAATGGACGGTGCCCATGCCGCAAAATTCCTCGATATACTGCAGACCGAGATAAATAAGGTGGCTATTGACTAAAGGCAAGTCCTTACCATGAATTCTGTTGGCAAAAACAGGAATCGGCCGCATGGACGACTTGAAAGGCATAGGCACGGGTGGGTAATAAGATGGTCTGTTAGGCAAATTGAAGAATGACTCTTGCCGTTTGTGTCAGCATACGGCATGTGTCATGTTTGCCGATAAGATTTCCTGCAAAAAAGAAAGAAGCGTGATGCCGGTCATCCGGTCCTCGCTCCTGATGTTTTGCTGGAAATTTACAGACATTCCGCTATTATAGGGCGGGAAGCCTATGTCACAAAAGGGAATATTCCGTATAACAGGTCGGATGGCAAACGGAGATATAAAGGGAAAG
>CAZAZA010000111.1:0-8620 GCA_964489495.1 uncultured Bacteroides sp. | reverse complement strand
TGGCATCATAAAGCGGAGTGCAACATGCCGGGCAATACTGCCTGTCAGTAAGTTCCTCAACATTTTCTGCCTTTACATTGTCGTAGATGGTCTTGATCTTTGTGGAATTGAATGACACAAGGGTCAGGAAGTGCTCTTGATCTTCGTGTCTCTTCTGCGCTTGGCGGATAGTCTGAACGGTTTCGTTCACACCGGTTATTGCCTGACGTTCTATGCTGCTCATCGAGCCGCTTTCGTCAAGAATGATTAAGTTGAATACTCTTTGCTTCATATACTATTGTTTTAGTTGATGATTTTTATACCTTTGGAATTGACGAAATGGTTATTCCTGTTCAAGTTCTGAGATAAGTTTGGCTTCATCCTCGATTTCGCTGTACTTTTGAAGGAAGCGTTTCTTGGCTGCAATGACCACCTTGAGAGCCATAGTAAGCAGGTATTCCAAGTCTTCAGGAGTCTTGTGGAAAAACTCTGCCGCGATAATGAGGTCAGAATCAGAATCGATATAAAGCTTTACCTGAAGAAGGTTGCAGTTAAGGTCATTGCATGCGCGCAGACCAAGCATCATCTCCTTTTCATTATCGGCAGAGAAGATGCCGGACAGTGTCAGGGTAATCGCGTTCTTTTCATCGCCTCCTGTGATATTAGCCTGTACATAGCTCATCTGGTAACGAAATACCAAGCTGTTTTCCTCCTCCTGGAGGATGGGGAAACCCCATTTCTCCAGCACCTGTTTGATTTGTTCTTTAGTTGTCATTGTCGTCGCCGTTGATTATTTTGTGAAAAGTAGTTGTCGAAAGTGCCAGCACACGAATCATGTGTTCAATCAGATCTGCATTCACCTCATTATCGTTGGTGTAGTACTGATAATTGAGCCAAACCTGCTTGTCAAACATGATGCTTGGCTGCACATACTTCATCCTGCCGCACAGCTTGACCATTGCCTCAAGAACTGCTGTGCGGTTATCGTCAGAAATGTCAAAGATACTGGGGAGGATGAGTGTCACACACTTGGTGTCTTCATCATCCTCAGAATAGATGATATTGAGACCTTCGTAGTCGATACGGAAGCCGAAGCCTTCGATTTCTTCAGGTATAAACCCGAGCGCACTGAGTGCCTTTAAAACCTGTTCCTTTATCATAATGCCTTGTTTTAAGTCAGTCGTTTGGATCCATTAAATGGCCCACATTATTACTGATGTTGAAATGGCCTCCCATCTATCATGTCAGAGCACAAATCCCACTTTTTTTTGCACTTTGTCAGTTTGTCTGTTCTCCATTTTTGCCTTGAGTTCCAGATACTCTTTCCTTTGGGTTTCGGATACTGACGAATGCGTGTTTTTAATGACCTCAATAAGCCGAGTCATGGAAAGCGGGACGGGTTCATCCAACCGGTAGTCGAGAGTCTCTTCAAAGCACTGACGTGCAGACTCTTCAACAATGAAAGATATGTCGCTCCCTGTATAATTTTCTGTCGCATTTGCAAGAAGCTCATAGTCTATGCTTACATTAGGGCGTTTCTCAATTTCGATTCGGAACAGCTCCGCACGTGCTTCCTTGTCCGGTAACGAAACATACACAGTCCGGTCGATACGCCCTTTTCTCATGATTGCCGGGTCAAGAAGCGAGGGACGGTTAGTAGTTGCAAGAACATATACCCCCCTTGAGGCGCAGTTGTTGAGTTGAGTAAGCATCTCGTTGACTTCGTTAGCCTGATTCCCATTCTGGTCGCTGTCGCGTTTCGGAACAATGGCGTCAAACTCGTCAAAGATAAGGATCATCGGGCCGTTCTTTTCAGCTTCTTCAAAGAGCTCGGCGATTTTCTGTTGCGAACCGTGTATGTATATTGAGCCTAATTCGGAAGGATTGACAATCTTGTATTTGAGGCCGGACTCCTGCGCTGCCTTTTCCGCGATGAAAGTCTTTCCGCATCCCTGAGGCCCATATAGAAGGGTACAGTTGCTTGGTTTAATAGCATAGGCCTGTGCCACCTTTGGATTACGTACAATCCTTATAAAGTCCCGTCGGAAAAATGCTTTTAATTCTGACATCCCGGCAACCTCATCCAATGCGCGTGTCTGAGGTGATTGGATAAAAGCCGACTTTTCGGCTAATGCCGTCTGACAGATTTCAGAGACGCTTTGGGTCCCTATTTGTTTTTTGTCGTATTTTCCCAGAAATTCATTGAGCCTGTCAATTTTGGCAAATCGGGCAGTTGGAGAGATCTCAGTGGCTTTTCGCAAGATAAGACGCAATGCACCGGATAAATTTTTAGACGCATTTTCCCATAATGCCTTATAAAAGTCCGTTGAAGAAGCCAACTCATTAGTTCCAGAATAACCTGTGAGCATAAGAAGTATAACTATACCTAAAGAATATATATCCGACTGGTGGTTGTGGATACATTTATAAGTCTCGGGAGCACGGAATCTTTTGTCAAGATCATTTTCTACAATTGAAGACTTACCATTGCAGGAAGCACCGATATTGGTAAAGCCTATCAGCCTTACATCAACCAACTCGTCACCTTCATATCGTACAATTATATTATCAGTGGTGATATTGTAGTGTCCACCCCCACGGGTGAATCGGGTTGCAGCTTCAATGGCGAAAGAAACATTTTTGACAATCTTGACAGTATCTTTAATCGAGATAACACCCTGATTGTGGATCTCCGCATCAAGAGTGTTGCCATCGATATATTCATGAGACATCCATCCGTAACGATGACGGTTATAGTTGACGATACCGCTGCCAATATACTTCGGAAGCCCTTTGAGCTCTTTATCTCCGGCAGCTTCCGTACATTCCTTATAAAATCTCACCTCCTCTATAAAGTCCGGTTGACGCTTCCGTGCATTATGAACGGTAGCATATTTTTGGCATTTGATGTCGAACACGGTCAGCACAACGTTGCGACCCTCGCTGTCGACGGCATGATATACTTCGCGTTCACCGTTATGGTGTTGGCTGAGTTTGCCGACAATCATGTAGCCGGCAAACTCAGTATTATTTTTTATTATCGAACCTTTGATCATATTTTTATCCGATGTAATTGTTCCACCATGTCTTTACAGCAATGCGAAACTGTTTGTTAAGACGAGAATAGGTATTATCAATACATGTATTCCGCACATGATATTTCTCTGCGAGCTTTTTCGAAGGAGTATCATTGAAGAAGCGTTCACGCCATAATTCTTCTTGAGCTTCACTCCAGTCAAGTTCTGTAACCACGCTGTTGATGAATTTTACGGTGTTGTCATCCCAGTCCTCATTATTATATAGTATTGTGAGAATATCTCGAAATGCCTGGTGGTTCTCGCTGACATCCCCATCGTCAATACGATCATACCATGTCTGAAACTGGATTTCGAGCTTGATAGTTTTCTTAGTTGAAAGAGCCATCTCAGCGAAAGGATTCTCCGTATTGAGGAGTTGTTCGATAAGGGTCTTTTCAGCGGTTTTGAGGATTGTATCAGCTTTGTCTTCTGTGCCGAAAAATTCAGTAAGAGCGGCTTTGTCTTTTTTTTCGACATAGTACATTTCCAAAGCTTTGTGCTGCTCGGAGTTATATACCATGTCGACAATAGACTGCCGGAGATAGTCATCCTCGATGCCGCGAATTGTCAGGCGATAGTCGCTTGTTTTGGTACCTCCAACACCATCGATGTACTTCTCCTCAATAAGGAATTGATAGGTAGCTTGCGATGCTATCTTTGCCACCCATGCATGAGGCGTAGTGTCTCCATTGAATGCACGGAGTTTAGACCAGTTATCTTCCCAGCAGGAGAGGTAAGTTACCGTGCATACATCTTCGGGTGTGAGGTCAAGGCCGTAAGCGCGGTTATAGCTATCTGCCATAGCAGCCATTTTCGGACGCATCTCCTTGAAGAAGAATTCTGTCGCTATCCGTTCTTCGGAAATGATATCGTCCCTCTTAACCAGTGCGTTCTTACGCACATCACTTTTGTCAGCTATGCCTTCACAGCTTCTTTTCTTTGATTTGTTGTTAGCGCGTACCATATACAGATAGTTTTTTAGTTTTCGACAAGAGAAAATCCCCACTTTGTATTGCAAAAGTGGGGATTTGTAGACTTTTGAAATTTTATTGTCGGCTTGCCAAAATTAACTATCTGATTATATGAGCACTATATTCTTCATTTTATGAAATTTTCAAATTAGCCAAGGCCGCTGGAATCTGAATTTTGGATGGGAGTAGTGACAGAAACTGGTTTGAGCCGATTTTAAACGGCATACTGTTGATTGTACCGAGCTTGCTTTCAAGGGTCTGATGAATATCTCTGATATAATCATTGTATCTGCCGTTACGTTTTTTCGTCCCGTTTGAATCACTTACACGGCTCTCGAGTTCGTCGAAGTAATGCTCAATTTGGGCACGTTCCTCATCAAACAATGTCTCATAGACCATGATGAATTCATCACGATGCTTACGCAAATCCAACACCCGCGTATTTTCCTTGCTCCGATACCGGTCGATGACGTGCATGACATATATGCAATATGCCGGCGCATTCTTAAAGATGAGAGGAATTTCTCTCCCCTTGGCATCCTTAAGATACATTATATACCAAAGCTTGTCACGGTAATATTTTGATTGTTTATCATCTCTGGGTTTTATTATAAGCTCATATTGGGATGCGCCGCCAGTTATTTGGTATGTCATCTTCTGGGCTATCCCCTTATGATGGGTGTATATTTCTTTCAGGATAGCTCTCATCTCTTCAGGACTTAGATTGTCTGCTACTTCATTTACGAATCGGGTTGTATCAGGGTCCTGTTTCTCAAAGGAAGCCGTGATTTTATCAGGTATCTTAAGGAACCGTTCTTTCCGTTCCTTTGCAGAAAGATTACGTAAATAGTGCTTATCGTATGACTTTGGGCTCAAGGCCGCATAACGCATAACTTCCTGCGCAGGAAGTTCATCTATATGGTTGTCTTCGTCAAACGATTCCGACATGTCGAAGTTAAAGTCATCAGGGAGAAACCCCATAGTCCTCCCAATATTTCGGGTGACAATGACTTTATCAATTGCTCTTTTAAATTCAACAGGATTGCTGAAAGCGTCAAGAATTAGTGCTTCCCGATAAGCTACATTTAAGATTTTCTCAGTCTCATCGATTAAAGTTGACACTGCAAGCAGAATCGAATCCGGATCCGAGGAAGCAATAACGAATTCTGTCCGGTCACACATGGGATTGTCAATCGGACAGATCATGTTATACCCAAGTGCTTCAATCTCGATTTCAGACTTCTCGATGATTCTGATTTTGTAATCATAATAGGTCGATGCGCGATCCATGCCGTCAGCAACCATTTTGTTAACAGCAATCACGATATCTGCCAGTGCCGGTCCGCTACCGAGCAGAAAGATTGTGCCTTCAGATTCTGACGGCAGAGATAAGTCGGGGAAATAGGTCGACTGTATGTTAAAGAGTTCGTTAGCTTCCATTTTGTTCCTTGCTTTGTTGTTCTCTGTAATTTATAACACATTGTTTTATCAGATTATTATCCGGCAAATCCATTATATCCAGCTGTTTTGAGTTTGGAGGAATCGGAGTAGTCATGAATTTAATTAACTCCTCATTAAGAGCTTGAGAATTCAAACAGAGAAATTGATTGACTCCCAATAAAATACTCTTTATCGACACTCTGACATTTTTTCTATAAAGCCATTCCGTGAAATCGAATCCGGACTTGACAGCTTTCAACCTGAACTTACCATCCGGATGTGTTTCCGAAGCCTTCATAATGCTTACAGTATACTTATACTTACCGGAAGCAATATGGTTGGCGGAACATCGCGCACCGGTTATGAAATCACAGGCGAGTTCCATACACCAGCTTGGGTTTCGACAGAAATTGAACCTCACTCCAGCCAACAACTGATGCGATAGCTCATGTGAGAGCATTGCATCAAAAGCATCGGGATTGTTGATGCCTTTCTCTTCAAGTTTTTTAATGTCATAACGAATTTCACTACCTAATCCCGAGTAATTAGAGAATGTTATTTTTGCAAGAGTATCACAATTGCTAATCAAAGTGGGAATAGGTAAATCGAAGAATTTAGATGCTCTTGCAACTCGTTCCTGTATGATTTCTTCGGTAATTACTTCCTTGTCTTTGAAAAGAGCGTTGAAGATATTGGATTCATGTCTGCGCAATATCTTATAGAATTCTTGAGCCTCAGGACTATTCATATAGTCTATGGCTTCTTTATAGCGGCGTTGCCTTTCCTCCTCACTGATTTCGGCTTCGGAGGCAGAATTTTCAATCTGTCGTTCCTCCGGCGTATTATCAACGTCTACAGTTGTGTACGTATTCTTATCTCTGGAACACAATCGCATAATTTCGTTATAGGTATTACTATCTATCATATCAGTGTTTTTGAGTTACTAATAACGAGTCGACAACTGCCGTTGACCTATTCTTGGAGTCGGAGTGAGGATCCGGACGCAAAGATAATCAATTTTCACAAAAAGCACTTATGGAAATAGCTAATATTTATCCGATTAACGTCAACATGTCTTCCTGCCTTTTCTTCAGCAGCAATCCATTCTTGTATTTATTTTTTAATGTCGTCAGTAATCATAGTTATCTGCTGTCTAATGTTGAAGACCTTTCAGTTTAAGTTATACATCCATCGCTTCCCGTGACCCGCCTTTGTCGGGTCGATACGCCGATTGCCTCGGCGGTTCGCAGTCTGAGCAGAGTGAGGGCCTTGATATTACGCCTAATGAAGGGATTTTATAGATTAAATAAGGATTCTACAGAAAGTTAATTGAGGATACTGTTTTAATGAGTGTTTTTGAGAAGCGATACCCCAAAGGACCAGTTATTTTACAGGTTCTTTGGGGCGTGGTATATGGGTTGTAACTATAGATTCTGTAGGGATGAGGGTTTGGTGCCGATGCCGGTAATCAGGACTTTTTGCATGGCGCGTGTGATTGCCACGTACATCAGCGAACGCCGTGACTGTTCCAGCGACCGCATAGCCAGGACATCTGTCTGATTAATGGACTGAGGTATGTAATTGAACGTGCGGTCATTTACATCGGAAATAATGACTACCTTGAATTCCAGACCCTTCATACGATGAAGAGAGGAAAGCACGACACCATCTTTTGAACCGCTACCATTGATGTTTCGATACGGAATCCCTTGTTCATGAAGGGCAGACTGATAAGTGCGGAGGGCATCTTTAAACTGGCATCCAAGTACAATGTCGTTGTAGTGCATTCCCGATTTCACACATGCCTTGATAGTCTCTATGATAAACGAGATTTCTTTTTCGCGGGAATCGAATATCTGGTATTCCGGACGTTGGCCGTGCATCAGGGAGAGGTAACCTTTCAGAGTTTCCTGTTCTCCGTCGAAGTCATCATATTCAATTCCTTTGACAAGAGCGGTTGCGGCACGTTTGATTTCTTCTGTCGTGCGGTAGTTGATTTTCAGCTTTCGACTACGCTTTCCGCGAACATTGATGCCAGCCGACGTGAAGTTGATTCCCTTGGTGCTGTAAATTCTCTGGTATGGGTCTCCGACCAAAAACAAGTCATTTCGGTCTTCTTCGACGAGACTGCGCAGGAATCTGAGTTCCGGATTGCTGAAATCCTGAATCTCATCCGCAATCACATGTTTGAACGGACGTATGTTGTTGTCGTTTAGGTAATCAGACAGAAGGTTGAAGAGGTCGCTCCGGTCAATGATTCCCATCTCCTTTCGTCTCTGACGGAAGTCTTCAACAAGGCTCCAGACGGCTTTACGCTGTTTGGGAGAAATCGGTTTGCCACGACCAATACGGGAAACCTTACGATATTCACCTTCTGATTTTATATTGTTGAAGGCAATGATGTCGGCATCCTACAAAAGTATAACTATACTATCAGAGGATTCCACAATTACTACGCAATCGCCAACAATGCTGCCTACCTCAACACATTCAAGTACATCATGGTGTATAGCATGTATAGAACTTTTGCCGCCAAATACAAGACAAAGGTTCATAAATTACTCAAACGCTATAAGAAAGATGGACTGTTCACGATAGAATATACCGTGAAGAATGGCGAAGTGAGGAAACAGACTTTCTACCATGAAAGTTTCGCAAGGCGTAAACCCAAATTTGATGAACAACTTGACAATGCCACTCCGATTTA
Organism: uncultured Bacteroides sp.; assembly: GCA_964489495.1. Classification (GTDB taxonomy): domain Bacteria; phylum Bacteroidota; class Bacteroidia; order Bacteroidales; family Muribaculaceae; genus Paramuribaculum. The sequence goes on along the minus strand of CAZAZA010000111.1, from coordinate 446 downwards.
TCATTCGGGGCGTACAAGCCTAATGGATAGGCTTAAAGCCAGCGTGTGTGAGATATGTGGAAAAACTGACAAACTGGTAATGCACCACGTCCGTAAACTCAAAGATTTGGATGGCAAAGGATTTGCCGACAAGTTGATGCAGGCACGGAAACGCAAGACCATAGCTGTCTGTCACAGTTGTCATCAAAAAATTCATGCCAGAAAGATAGACCGTCCCTTTAATGGAGAGCCGGATACGCTGAAAGGTGTAAGTCCGGTTCGGGGGCGAGTATTTGGAAACCTACCACGGAAACGTGGCAAGGCGCCGGATGCTTAGCCTACTTATGATTATAGGTATCATCGGATATTTCACAATCCCGACCGTGGCAGGATGGATTATTCAGGCTGGTGGCGCAGGAAACTATAACCGTGCCGTCAACAACACTACCATGCAGGCCGGTTCCATG
>CAZAZA010000110.1:0-8771 GCA_964489495.1 uncultured Bacteroides sp. | reverse complement strand
CTATCTTCCACACCGTGATCGCCACTTGCAGGATGAAGGGAATCTCCGTCCTCAACTACCTACAGGCTTTCTTCCAAAAAATCGTTAACGGCGAGGCCGACTACTCCAGGCTGATGCCCGACACAATCGGCCTACCGATAAAAAATGCTTAAATTTTAAAAACCAATTTGACGTAATTTAACGGAAACCGCCCCTCGGCGGCTTTCCAGACCCCATACGTCATTTTTACACGCTTACCGTAATTTAACGGAAACCGCCCCTCGGTGGCTTTCCCGACCCCATACGTCATTTTTACACGCTTACATCCAACAGGTTTGATATATTTTCGAGTATTAGAATTTAATGGATAATAAAAATATTTTGATATTTGGAGGGACGGGGGCTATGGGGATGCCTCTTGCCAACATACTATCTAAAAAGGGATATAGTGTTTTTATTACTTCCCGGTCAAGCCGAGAAGATTTAGGGAATATACACTATCTGAGAGGCAATGCACTTGATGATGATTTCGCATCTGTTGTTCTGAAGTCAAGGAAGTGGTATGCTATAGTGGATTTCATGGTATATTCTACTCAGAAACTGAAAGATCGAATTGAAAAACTAGTTGGAGCAACAGACCAATATGTTTTCATTAGTTCTTGCCGTGTTTTTGCAGATGAAGATGATATTATCACAGAGAAATCCCCCCGTCTGCTTGATGTATCAGAAGATACTGAATATTTGAAAACAGATGAATATGCTTTACGAAAAGCAAGAGAAGAAAATATAGTACGAAAACATCCAAATATCACCATCGTCCGTCCATCCGTAACTTTTAATGACAGACGGCTACAGTTAGGTGTTTACGAGGCAGAAGACTGGCTTGGCAGAATTCTGTGTGACAGGACTGTTGTCTTTTCAAGAGATATCGCTTCGCATATCACAACCATGACCTATGGAGAAGATGTGGCGAAAGGAATCGCCGGTCTTATCGGAAATCCTAAAGCAATCGGAGAAGATTTCAATATTGTCACTTCTGAAAATATGACATGGGGAGATGTCATGCAGATATATGTTGATATTCTGAATGAAAAAGGTTTTTCTCCAAAAATTAAAATTATAGACAAAGCTCTTAATCTACGCATTAAGAAATGGCAATATCAGGTAAAATACGCACGATTGTTTAATCGCAGATTTGATAACTCAAAAATACTGGATGCCGTTCCAGGGCTCGTTTTTGAAGATACCAAAAACCAGCTTAGGCGCTGTACTGAAAATTATTTGAAGAAGAAACATAACCGAATCAATCTTAGTTGGGTATCTATACTTCAGGATCGCGAAGCAAAGGAACTTGTATCGCGAAAATATTTCGACAGTCCAGTCAAATATTTGAAATATTTGACTATTATGTTTTTGCCTTATAAATTACTGCTTAAGTATATCGAAAGAACGGTTTAGAATCTATATAAACGCATTCTTTTAATACAAATGAATAGTCCTAAGGTAGACAATAAACGCATTGCCAAAAACACCCTGTTTTTATATTTCAGGATGTTTCTGATAATGGCAATCAGTTTCTACACTTCTCGTGTAGTACTGAATGCCTTAGGCGAGAGCGATTATGGTACTTACAATGTTGTTGGTGGAATAGTAGTAATCCTTTCCTTCATCAACAGCGCTATGATGGGAGCCACTCAAAGGTATATGAACTTTGAGTTAGGCACAAAGAATGAAGATAAACTACATACCGTTTTCTGCACGAGCGTCAGAATTCATCTATGGATAGCCGTTTTAGTATTAATTCTGGCTGAAACTATTGGACTTTGGTTCCTAAATTGTTGCATGAACATAGAGCAAGGAACGATGATAGCTGCCAATATTGTTTACCAATGTTCTATCTTGTCATTCCTTACGACAGTGGTTACGGTTCCGCATAATGCTGCGATCATAGCACATGAACGCATGGGGGTATTTGCATATATAAGTATTGTTGAAGCCATTTTGAAATTAGCTTCGGCTTTGCTACTCTTGGTTGTGCCGTATGACAAGCTCATTGATTATTCAATATTCATGTTGATAACGACTATTGCTCCACGATTAATGATGTATCGGTATTCACGTCGAAATTTCAAAGAATGCAGATACACCCTTCATAAACAATCTAACGCTCTAACAAAAGAAATGCTTTCATTCTCCGGATGGAGTGTTGTGGGCAGCCTTGGCTATATATTCCATACACAAGGAATTGCTATAATCATCAATCTCTTTTTCGGCACAATTGTCAATGCCGCGCAAGCAATCTCAACACAGGTCAATACTTTAGTCCGTAGCTTTTCTGACAGTTTTCTTCAAGCGTTGAAGCCACAAGTCGTACAGACTTATGCTGCAGGTGATTTAAAACAGATGCACGAACTGATATTTCGAGGATGCCGCCTTGCAATATTCCTTACAGCATTCTTTGCCATTCCTATCATGATAGAATGTAAATCATTACTTATAATCTGGCTAAAAATCTTACCTGAATATACGATAGAATTTGTACGTATAGTAATACTTATATCATTGATAGATGCTTGTACTCCTGTCCTTGCTACAGCTCAGAATGCCACAGGAAAAATAAAGGCATATCAGGTCACGCTTACAATTATAGGTCTGTTTCATCTGCCACTTGCCGCATTATTCTTCGCTCTTGGCTATTCCCCCGTAAGTGCTTTTACAATTTATCTGGTTTTAACAGTGCTGATGCAGATAGTGCGCGTATTGTTTGTCTGCAAATCAGTATCGCTCCGCAAACGAACTTTTTTGACTGAGATAGTTTTTCGATCAGGAATCGTACTGATTCTCGCATTTATCCCCCCAGTAGTCATAAGGTGTATCATGCCTGATTCAATTCTATCTATAGTATTAGTCTTGACAGTCAGCATAATATCAAATTCTATTTTCATAGGAAGCATAGGATTGACGAAATCGGAAAGACAAGCAATCTTTTCTGTAGTAAAGGCCAAACTTCCATTAATCAACAAAAAATAAAATATCAGCAAATAATATGTATGCTAATAACCCTATCACATTAGAGCTAATTGCTCTTTTAAAAAAATTTAAAATTAGGAAAGTAGTTGTTTCTCCTGGATCAAGACACAGACCTTTAGTTGCTTCATTAGAACAGGATAACTTCTTTGAACTATTTACTGTTGTAGATGAAAGAGGTGCGGCCTTTTTTGCTCTCGGACTAATACAAGAATGTAATGAACCTGTTGCTATCACTTGTTCTTCCGGAACAGCTTGCATGAACTACGGTAGTGCTATTGTTGAAGCTTTTTATCAAAAGCTCCCATTGCTTGTTTTATCTACTGATCGTAATCCTGTATTCCTTAATCAGGGTGAGGACCAAATGTATGACCAATCCTCTACATTCAGCACATGTACAAAATACCACGCACAGCTTCCACTAATAAACAACGATACAGATCATTGGTATTGTAATCGTCTAATAAACGAGGGACTAATATCGCTTACGGCGCATGGAAGAGGTCCTGTTCATCTTAATATTCCAATCACTACACATCATGGAGATTCAATTAATATTGAAAAACTCCCCGAGGTACGTAAGATTACCTATCACAAATTATCCTGTTCTTTAGATTGGAAAACGTTCGCTTCACAACTTGAAGGTAAAAAAATAGTTGTAGTATGGGGGCAGTCAGTCCCACAATCCGATTCTCTGACAAAATCAATCGATAAGTTTCTTGAAAAATCCGGGGGCGTTATATTGACGGACAAGATGTCTAATTGTCACAGCCAATACGCTCTCACAAATACTCTTCTCGCTCTTCAAGCTATAACTTCCGCTGAAACCGAATCGATGTTGCCGGAAATAGTAATTTCCATTGGAGGAAATTACATTTTCAATAATGAAATCAAACGATTCTTTAAACTCGGCAATATTAACAATTGGCAAGTTAGTGAAGATGATGAAATATGTGATCCATTCTGGCGCCTAACAGATAAATTCAATATGTCAGAAACAGATTTCTTTGAATGTATTTCAGAAGCTTTTTCCCCAAAAACCGATTCAGCATACAGGGATTCGTGGTTACAATTTGAAAATCTTCCTATTCCATCAATGGAAATATTTGATGAAATTTATCCCATAGGTAGATTGATACAAAATCTTCCTACTAATTGTGACCTTCAATTGGCAAACAGCAATACAATACGTTTTGCGCATTATTTCCCAATTAAGTCTTCAATAAGAGTCAATTGTAACAGAGGTGTCAATGGCATAGATGGCAGTATGTCTACGGCTGTTGGCTTCTCAGCTATAAATAAAAGACCAACCTTCTATATTACAGGCGAATTGTCATTCTTCTATGACATGAATGCTTTATGGATAAAATACAAGTCTCAGAATCTTCGCATATTATTGATAAATAATAATGGCGGAGCTGTAATGTACGATTTAAATTCCAAACCAGCCAACCATAAATACCCTATCTACCTTGCTACCGGGCATGATGCAATTGCAAAGGGCTGGGCAGAGTCTCAGGGATTCCGTTATATAGCAGCACACACCAAGGAAGAAGTTGATAGAGGTATAAATATAATGACAGACTTGAAACAGGCTGGACCAATAATCATGGAAGTCTTTACGGATTATGATGGTGATGGTACCGCCGCAAGTAAATACTTCGCAACTATTGACCGCCGCTCATTTGCTGATAAAGTTCAAGGTCGTTTAAACCGTATGGCTGGTAGAATCTTCAAGAAATAAAAAGATGAAGATTGGCATACTTACACAACCCCTCATCAATAACTATGGAGGCTTGATGCAGGCTTGGGCTTTGCAACGGGCGCTCAACCAAATGGGACACCAAGCCATTATTATTGATCGTCATAGTACACGAAGGAAGGATTTATTATGGCCGAGACGTATTGCTTCAACCTTGAAATCTGAATTAAATATTTTTTTTAGAAGGGAAAAACGTCGTATTATTCTTTCAGAAGAACAGAATGATTATATACGCAAAAATATTATACCATTCATAAAGAACCGATATTTGGGCATATCGACTCAATTATATACGAATAAAGCACTCAGTCAATACGTCAATAATGAAAATTTCGACGCTTTTGTCGTAGGTTCTGATCAAGTATGGAGACCTTGCTATTCTCCATCCATTGGTAATTATTTCCTTGATTTCCTTAATACAGAATCCAATGCAAAACGAATAGCCTACGCAGCATCGTTTGGCGTTGATAATTGGGAATATACGAAGAAGCAAACAGAATTCGTCCGTCCGCTCGCACAGAAATTCGACCTCATAACTGTCCGCGAATTATCCGGGGTAAAACTTGTTGAGAACTATCTAAAATGCAAAGCGACACACGTTCTCGACCCAACAATGCTTCATGATAAAAATGATTACCTTAATCTCGTCAACGAACCATCTGTTCCATTGCATAAATTAGAAGGCGAACTTTTCTGCTACGTTCTGGACAAAAAAAATGAATTAGAGAATATTATTAATAGAGCAGAAAACGAAACCGGTTTTAAACCCTACTATTGCAATGCTTCCCGAAAAGTTATTACACATAACGATGTAGAGCATCTTGATGAATGTGTCTTTCCACCTATAGAGCAATGGATTAAGTCATTTTATGATGCTAAGATGGTTATAACTGATTCATTCCATGGAACTGTATTCTCCATTATATTCAACAAACCCTTTTGGGTAGTAACGAACAAGGAGCGAGGAGAGACCCGTTTTACCTCACTTCTTGGAATATTCGGTCTTGAAAATCGAATAGTTAATGAAAAGTCAAATACTGATTGGATGACACCTATAGATTGGGAAAAAGTCAACATCAAACGCCATCAATGCGCTAAGGTATCCAAACAACTTCTCATTAACGCGCTAAAGTAAATGAAGACACCAAAAATATCAGTCATTGTACCTGTCTATAATGTAGAGAAATATCTGCCGGAGTGCATTGAGAGCATTTTAGCGCAGACATTTACCGACTTCGAGCTGTTGCTTATCGACGATGGATCTCCAGATAACTCTAGGAAAATCTGTGACAAATATGCAGCCCAAGACTGTCGCATCCGCGTATTCCACAAACCCAACGGCGGCGTTTCCTCCTCCCGAAACCTGGGTCTGGACAATGCCAACGGAGAATGGATTACCTTCGTCGACGCAGATGACAGTCTTCAAATCGATGCACTTGAAACTTTTAGTAAGTTTTTTTACGGGTATGATATGATAAGATTCTCGATGGGTTTAGTCAACAATCCCGAAAAGTCGGATATAAATTATATAGAAATTGACGAAAACGATACCAAAGAGGAATATACTGCAAAAGTTGTATCAAGAAATGCAATTCTTGGAATATGTGGTGGCATCTACAAAAAATCAATTTTTGAAGACAATAATATTAGATTCGACCCGAACCTAATTAATGGAGAAGATTGGATAGTACAATTCAAATGTCTTATTCATAGTAATACTATTAAAGTAATTAACAAACCTCTCTATCTTTATACTAAATATAACGAAACAAGCTGCACAAACTTTTTTCGTTTCGAAGTCCATTACTCCGCTTTACAAGCTTTGGAAGAAATAAAAAACGTGATTAAGAATCACCCTGATATAATTGAGAATCGTAAGTATAAGAATGAACTAACAAGAGCAAAGTGCATGTTGATATATGATTATTTGGCTAATAAAATTTTACATAAACATAAGGTCAACCCGCTCTTAAGTAGTGAATATTCAAAACATGCAAATCTTACTTTTACAGAGCTTTTTAAAGCACATATACCACCAAAATGGAGAATATTGTTAATTCTCTATCTAATAGGTTTTATAAATTGAATGATGATTGTCTAGTGAGCATGAAAAAACGACATCTTGCAAATCATAAAGTCTCGAGATCATCAGGGTCATATGCAGAAAAGCGTGTAAAAAATGACGTTTTTCGAGCCATAGAGCCACTGCAGAAAGTGCCTTGTCGGCATTCGTAACCTCATACGTCATTTTTACATGCATACTTAATTATTTGGAAACATCATAATTATGACAAACATGAGTATTATGAATTTTAAAGAAAGGATTAAAATCTCAGATATAATAATCCTTTCTTGCCTATATTTTTCTGCTATTGCATCCCTGCAGAGTGATGAAATAAATCGAATTGCTCTATATTTCGCTCTTCCGATGGCGTTTACTATTTGTCTATTCTATCGTGGAAGTCTGGCTATCAATAAATACACCAATATTATATTTATATTATTTGGATGGATAGCAACAAGCATGGTATGGGCAAAATATCAAACTTATGCCAAAATCGAGATTAACAGAGTACTTGGAGCTTTTATATTATGTTATATCATGGCTTCTTGCAGCAAGAAAATTAAAATGATTCCATGGCTTTATGCAACCTATATCCTACTTTATCTTGGAGCATGGTTATATGCAAGCAATCATATTATGATTGACATAGCACAAATGCATTCAGATGCTGACAGATTAAATGATGCAAAATTAAATGCCAACACTTTGGCTTATTATACATTCTTCAATACATTTATTTTTTTCCTATTTGGTAGTATATTATCAAAACCGATTCTCAGAAAGATTTCGAACATCTTATTTATTTCTATGATACCATTATCATTTTTTGTTGCACTAAGCACAGCGTCAAGGCAAGTCCTTATTATACAAATTCCGCTTTTAGCTATACTATTGTATTTTAGATACTTTAAAAGACAAAATAAGACACGTAAAATCACATTTATTCTTATTGCTACCACAATCTGCGCATTTTCGCTTACAAAAGTTTCAGACATATATGAAAACAGCTATTTAGCAGTAAGAGCCTCACAGAATCTAAGCGAAGATTCAAGAAGCAAACTACTTATTAACGCATTCAACGTTGGCATGGAAAATATGCCTTTTGGAGTTGGTGCAGGAAACTATATAGCATACTCATTTAACCATCATGTTTCACATAGTTCATTCTTTGAATTATTTGCGAATCAAGGTATCGTCGGTCTATTACTATATATCAGTGTCATCTATCTATATTTGAACAGACAGTACAAAAGATATCGAAAGACTCATGATAGGATGTTCTTGTTGTTTTTAATTTTTGGACTTTTTTATCTGTTTGATAATATATTCTATATATTTTACAGTGATATTTGGCTTATAAGTTTTTTTGTATTAGTAGCATCACATTCTGAGGTCTATTACAGATACAGACAACAAAATATGAGAATCCAAACTATTGGAGGTATAAAGACTTTAAACACACAGATGACCTAATTTATAAGACAAAAAAGATTATTGTTCTTATACGGATTATGTAATCACACACTATTAAGCGCAAAGATGAAGCCCGAAACTAAAACAAAGAAAAAAATTTTACTTCATGTAATCAAATCTGAGAAAATTGGTGGAACCACAACAGTAATATCAGAAATCAAGAATTCGGATCTTAACAAATCATTTGAATTTAAAGATATAGTACAAGAAGAAGCCTGTGGCTTAAATCCAATCAAGGCATTTCAGTTCATAAACAAATATAGAAAACAAATCAATAGCCAAAAGGCTGACGGAATTTACATTTGTGGTCTGCTATATTCTGGTTTCCTAATGACTGTTGCCGCCAAACTATCAAATGTCAAAAACATATATTTATCTGTTCATGGATCAGAATGGGATAGGACTAAAAAAACTTTACTGAGAAAAATTATATTTTGTAAAATTATCGAACCCTTATCTGTAAGA
>CAZAZA010000109.1:0-8836 GCA_964489495.1 uncultured Bacteroides sp. | reverse complement strand
TCATCGCCGTTACCACGACCGCGCCGGGCGGCAGTTTCGCCACCTCTTCTTTTGCCGCCTCCATGCTTCCAACAGCAATCGGCTCATAGCCGTGCTTGACAAGCAAGCCGGACATAAGCCGACGGTCGGATTCGGAGGCATCAACGATTAAAATCTTGTTCATGTTTTGTTTTAAAAGGGTGCATTTATAAGATAAAAGGCGAGTTGCCCCGCCTTTAATCTGATTGCAATTTGTAATTTATCCACCACCAAGGGCGTGATACAGCTTGATGATACCTTGAATTTTATCGAATGTTTCCTGCGTTTCAGTCAGCTGTGCTGAAAGGAGCGATTGCTGTGCGGTGAGAACTTCAAGATAACTGCTGGTTTCACTGTATGTCATCAAAAGTCTTGTACTTTTGACAGCATCTTCAAGAGCCTCTATCTGCCGCGCACTGACATTTAGCCGTTGTTCCGCATTCTGCCATTGTGAAAGCGCATCATTTACTTCCGCACCTGCTTCCAGAAGTTTCTGTTGAAAAGCGATTAGAGCTTCTTCCTGTTGGGCTTTAGCTATTTTCAGATTTGCGACATTACGACCACGGTTGAACAAGGGTTGAACCAGTGAACCTATTGCATTAAGAAGCCAGTTGCCGGGATTTACGATAGTTGCTCCACTGTTATTTGTCCAACCGATAGTCCCACCCAATGTCAAAGAGGGATAAAATGCAGACCGTGCAACATTGGTCGAATAGAATGCCGACTGCAATGCATATTCCGCTTGACGAATATCCGGACGGTTCTCCAATAACTGCAACGGTACTCCTACTGAGATGTCATCAGGGAATAACTGGGTTTTCAAATCACTACGTTCGATTTTCCGTGGAGTCCAGCCCAACAAAGTGCATAGGGAATTTTCCTGAGTCTTGATCTGCTGTGACAATGACAGAACAGTATTCTCTACATCGAGACGACTTGCTTTTGCTTGCGCAATAGACGCCTGGTGACCTTCTCCAACCGTCTTGCGGACTTCGAGGGTGCGAATTATCTCATCCCATGACGCAAGAGACTGTTTAGAAATATAGAGCTGCCGATCAAGAGCAAGCAAATTATAATAACTGTTAGCCACTGTCGCTATTAGTTGCGTAGAAACCGCCTGTCGGTAATTCCTTTGTTGCTGCAGATTGGCATAGGCACCTCGTTTCTCATTGGTAATTCGCCCCGAAATATCTATTTCCCAATCGACAGAAAGTCCGAGGGAATATGATTTCACAGCTTTGTCTCCTGCATAACTGCTTATTCCACCCTGTGGATTCAATGAGACTCCGGGTAGATAAGCCAGACGTGCTGCCGATAGTGTTGCCTCAGCCTGCTCGACGCGTAGAGATGCAATGCGGAGATCTGAATTATTCACTAATGCAGTATCAATAAGAGACTGTAATTTCGAGTCTGTGAAGAATTCGCGCCACGGAATTGATGCTGCGGTAACCGTGTCTGAAACAGCGACATCTTCTCCGAAGAGATTATTAGTGGTGATTTCTTCTGGACGATTGTATTTCTTATATGTAGAGCAACTGCTCGTTAGTAGCAGAACTGCTATTGCTATAATAATCTGTTTCATTCTCCTTTCTTCTTTTTTTGGATTTTAATATCCTCTTTCTCGGCCTCTATCTGAAGGTCAGGAAATTTCTCAGTTCCAAACTGGACAGGTTTGATTTTCTCCTGTAGAGACTGGAATATGATAAACATAGCCGGGACAAAGAATAGCAATGCTAAGGCTCCGACAATCAGTCCTCCGACGACACCTGAGCCTAACGAACTGTTGCCATTGGCACCTGCACCGGAAGAGAACATCAGTGGTAAAAGACCGAATATCATAGCAAGGACAGTCATGAGAATAGGACGGAATCGGGCTTTAGCTGCTCCAACTGCCGACTGTATCAAAGACATTCCTGCCTTACGTCTGTCAACGGCATAACCGGTTACAAGAATGGCTGTTTTGGCAAGAAGTCCAATCAGCATAATCAGTCCTGTCTGAAGATAGATATTGTTTTCAAGCCCCATCAGTTTGGCAAAAAGGAAACTTCCCATGAGACCAAACGGGACTGACAGAAGCACTGCAAACGGAATAAGAAAGCTCTCGTAGAGACCGCAAAGTATAAGATATACAAACACAAAGCAGAACACAAAAATCAACACTGTATTGTTAGATGTCTCGCTCTCCTCACGGGAAATGCCGGAGAATTCATAGCTATATCCCTTGGGCAAAACTTCATTCGCAGTTTCTCTCACTGCGGCTATCGCATCACCAGAACTATATCCCGGGGCTGCTTCGCCATTGATACCCATCGAACTATATAGATTGAATCGGCTTACCGATTCCGGCCCATAGTCTTTGGTAATGGTTACAAAATTGCTCAAAGGAGCCATGCCATCGGGTGTTCGCGTCATTATGCGGTCGAGAGATTCGACATCGACACGATAATTCGGCGAAGCCTGAATCATGACACGATAAAGCTTGGAAAAGCGATTGAAGTTTGAAACGTATGCACCGCTGTAATATCCCGACAGTGTTTCAAGAACCGCATCCGCAGTGATACCTGCCCTTTCACATTTCACCGGGTCTACCTCTACAGTATATTGAGGGAAGGCGACATTGAAAGTTGTGTAAGCCGAGGAAATTTCGGGTCTTTCCTGAAGAGCGGCAATTAATCTTTGGCCCACCGAGAACAATGAATCGGCACGTCCACCAGCCTGATCCTGCAAGTTAATTTCAAAACCACTGCTCACTCCATAGCCATCAATAAGGGGAGGCAGGAATGCAAAGACGGTTACATCTGGGATTTCCATGCCTATTGCGTTGATTTTATCAACCACACTCTGAGCATCGCTGCCGTCATTCTTTCGGTCTGCCCAGTTATGGAGTTTCACGATAAGCATACCGCTTGATGGGCCGGCGCCACCTATCAGACCATACCCTACAGTTTCGCTGTAGAACTCTATTTCAGGTATGCTGTCGATGCGCTGCTCAATCTGTTTCATAATCTCGTTAGTGCGTGCAACAGATGAACCGGGAGGCGTAGTGATATTGACCATTATAGAACCTGTGTCCTCGTCGGGAACAAGACCGGTCTTTGTTGTGTTCATGAAGAATACGAGCAGTCCTATGGATACTACAAGCGCAACCCACATTATAGGCTTATGACGTACGAAGAATATAACACCCCTCACATACCTATGTGTGAGATGACTAAATGCAGAATTGAACCCAACCCTATATCTTTCGGCAAATCCTGTTTTTTTGCCTCCATCGTTATGTGGCTTCAACATGATAGCGCACAATGCCGGTGATAAGGTCAGTGCATTAATGGCTGATATACCTACTGCGGCTGCCATAGTCAGTCCGAACTGAGTGTAGAATGTTCCTGATGTTCCTCCCATCATAGAGACCGGGAGGAATACAGCCATAAATACAAGAGTAGTTGTGATGATAGCGGATGTGATACTTTTCATTGCGTCATTGGTAGCCATAAACGGAGATTTGTAACCTATGTCAAATCTCGCCTCCACAGCTTCGACCACAATAATCGCGTCATCCACCACAATACCGATTGCAAGAACAAGCGCAAAAAGTGTCAGCAAATTGATTGAAAATCCAATGAGCGACATCACTATAAATGTTCCTACAAGAGAGACGATAATAGAAATCGCAGGTATAATCACCGACTTGACATCCTGAAGGAATATAAATACTATCAAGACCACAAGGAAAAATGCCTCGAAGAGTGTTTTTATCACCTGATGCATCGAAGCATCAAGGAAGTCTTTTGTGGAGAACACGTCGCCGAACTCAACTCCTTTGGGCAGACTCTTCGACATCTTCTCTATCTCTTTGTCGATAGCGTTAATAACTTCCGTTGCATTTGAACCTGCTGTCTGATAGACCATAAAGAGAGCGCCGGGATGTCCGTTAGTCTGACTTCGGTAATTGTAGGCTTCATCACCAAGTTCAACTTCCGCGATCTCTTTCAGACGCAATACTTCGCCGGAAGGGAGCGACTTGATGACGATATTCCCAAACTCCTCAGGAGTCGAAAGTCGCCCTTTGTATTTCATTGTATATTGAAATATTCCTTCATAATTCTCACCGAAAGAACCTGTTGCGGACTCAATGTTCTGAGCGGCAAGTGCGGCGGTCACATCTGCGGGAACCAGACCATATTGCCCCATAATATCCGGTGTGAGCCAGATACGCATACTATAATTGGAACCAAGTAATGTCACGGCACCTACACCGGATATTCGCTTGAGGCGAGGAATTACATTGATGGAGAGGTAGTTGTTGAGAAACTGGGTATCATAACTGTCATCAGGGCTATAAAGCGTTATTGCTTTAAGCATTGATTTCTGCTGCTTATTGGTGGTTACACCGATTTTTGTAACCTCCGCAGGGAGAAGGCCGGCAGCAGTTGACACTCTGTTCTGTACGTTCACAGCAGTCATATCAGGGTCGGTACCCTGCTTAAAATATATGGTCAGATAAGCATCGCCTGCATTTGATGAGGTGGATGATATGTATGTCATATTCTCCACACCGTTTATGGCTTCTTCCAAGGGGACGATGACACTCTTTTCAACCGTTTCGGCATTTGCTCCCGGATAAGATGTCATAACTTCGACAGTAGGAGGCGCGATATTGGGGAACTGCTCTATCGGCAACCCCATGAGAGCAATAAGTCCCAACAAGAGAATAGCTACGGATATAACTATCGAAAGTACCGGGCGTTCGATAAAAGTCTTTACATTCATGGTTTTCGCCTTATTTTTGTTTCAGTTTAACCTCGGCTCCTTCCTGAAGATTACCTACACCTTCAGTAACGATGACATCGCCGACAGCTAATCCCGACAGAACCACATACTGTTTCTTCTCGGCTACGGGTTTAACCTTCAACTGTACGGCATGAACTTTACCATCCACGACTTTATAGGCATAAACCTTATCTTGTAATTCGTATGTGGCACCTTGAGGAATCAGAATTACATTATCATGATTGCTGGTCAAGCCGATATTCCCGGCTCCACCACTATGTAAAAGACCGCTGTGATTTGGGAACACGGCTCTGAGCGATACACTGCCGGTAGTTTTGTCAAGTACGCCACTCATACTCTCTATATGACCTTCCGTGTCATATTCTGATCCGTCGTTGAGATATAGACGTACTGACGGCATAGCCTTCAGCACAGCTTCATTGTTACCATGTTTGCGGATAAGCTCAATCATTCTGTTTTCAGGAATAGAGAAATAGACATACATCTCCGAATTATCTGAAACCGTAGTCAATGGGGTCTGCATTCCCGGACTAACAAGATATCCAGCACGATATGGCAATGTGCCCACAACGCCATCACATGGGCTGGATATGACAGTATATGACAGGTCGTTTCGGGCATTTGTTACCTGCGCCTCAGCCTGATGCATGGACGCTTGCGCTACCGAAAGCGCATTACGGCTCTTTTTCAGTTCAAATTCGGAAATCACTTTTTGTGCGAAAAGCTCCTGCTTGCCATCATAATTGAGTTGAGCAGATGCTACTTCTGCTTTTGCCGATTCGAGATTTGCCAATGCCGTCTGCAAGGCTGCTTTGTAAGGGACTTGGTCAATTATAAATAGTGGTTGTCCTTTCTTAACTCTCTGTCCTTCTTTTACATTGACAGAAGTGATTTTACCTGATACCTGAGGTATAATATCCACATCCTGACGACCTCTGAATGTTGCCGGATATTTGTCCACTGTCTCTAATGCAGATTCGGTCACGCTTAGAGAGGGATACTCTGTCGCAGGCATCTCACCAGCTTCTTTCTTACAGCCGGAGAATAAAAATGCCAGTACAACAGTAAGCACGAAAAGCTGTCTTTTTTCCATTGTTTTATTCTGATTGACTATATTTTTTCAGCCTGCAAAATTAGTCTTTTATCCTTGTTGCGTCGCAACACAAAACAAAACACTTATGTCACTTTTGAAAACTTAGGTGCTATAATTGCCTTTTTATTATTAAATTTGTGTCATAATTCAAAAGCGATGACAGATACTATATATACATCTGAATATTCGGATCTACGGAATACCCTTGGGAAACCGTTACGTACAAAAGGGTGTATCCTTATATTCTGCATTTCTGGATATGCCGTGCTGGAATGTAATTTCACAAGAAAACCATTTCGGCATGGATGTATGGCAGTGGTTTTTTCAGATACATTATTTTCTGTTGAAAAGGTTAGCCGTGATTTCCGAGTGATTAAGTTTGAACTTCCCCAGTCTCTGACCGATGAAGTCACTTACATTTCATCCGGTCCGTTTTTTGACTGGCTTGATGATAATCAAGTATGCGTCATTCCCGAAAAGGCAGGGAATGATCTTAGGCTTTGGTATGAAGGAATGAAATGGATTGAAAATAATGCCGAGGATTGCTTTAAAAATGCGATGTTGCACAATCAATGGCAGAATTTTTTTCTTGGATTTGAATCCGTTGTCAAACCTTGGTTAGATACACGGGATATGAAAACCATAAGTTCGTCACGAAGATTGTTTCACAAATTCTGCCAGTTGTTATGTGAGAACTGCCGGACTCACCACGATGTGAAGTTCTATGCGGATAAACTCTGCATCACTCCTTATTATCTGTCGAAAATCACTTTCCGTATATTCCAAGTATCTCCTAAGGAACTAATAGATCGCCAGCTTATAATGGAAATAAAAGCATTACTGACCACATCGGATCTGACTGTAAAAGAGATTGCTGACAGATACTGTTTTGAAAGTGCTTCATATCTGGGGCGGTATTTCCGCCGACATGTCGGAATGACACCATTGGGCTACCGGGAGCAGCAGACTAATACATAATTCTTATAATAATTCTTATAATAATTCTTCCATTTATAGAACTGTTTCCATTATTGACATCTCTGTTTGGTTTTTGGTTGTGCTTACTCCAGAATTTCAAACTAATTTTGCGCCGCAAAAAAGTTAGACAATGGAAAGAGATTCAATAGACTTAGGTAAGGAAGGTGTTTTCAGACTTTTCAGACAGTATTTCATTCCCACATTATTCGGTATGCTATGTCTGTCAGCGGTCACCACTGTTGACGGAATCTTTGTAGGCCATGGCGTCGGGAGTGATGGCATCGCAGCCGTTAATCTCTGTGTGCCAATATTTATGGTCTTTATGGGCATCGGAATGATGATTGGAGCCGGATGCTCTGTCGTGGCGTCAATCCAACTCTCAAGGGGAAGCGAAAAAGTCGCCCGTTTGAATGTTTCTCAGGCACTTGCTTTTATAACAATCGTAACGGTCATCCCTTCGATATTTATAATGTGTTTTCCTACAAAAGCGGCTTTCCTTCTTGGCTCATCAGAGCATCTGCTTCCGTTGGTTAAAGATTATCTCCTGTGGTTGACTCCTTCTCTGGTACTCGATTTATGGATAACAGTAGGACTATTTATCATTAGACTTGACGGGCGCCCTAATCTTGCGATGATTTGTTCGGTACTTACTGCCATTATTAATGTGTTCCTTGACTGGCTATTTATATTCCCCTTCGGCTGGGGTGTGAAGGGTGCAGCATTAGCTTCATCTTTGAGCATCGTTATCGGAGGACTGATTGTAGTTGTTTATCTTGGATGGTATGCAAATAAACTCCGATTAATCCGAATAAAACTTTCGGTTATGAGTATGAAATTATCCATTCGTAATCTGGGGTATCAGTGTAAAATCGGTTTCGCAGCTCTTCTTTCTGAGGCAACACTCGCAGTTTTGATGTTTACAGGAAACCAGGCATTTATGCAGTATCTCGGAGATGATGGCGTGGGAGCTTTCGGAATTGCATGTTACTATATCCCCTTTGTATTTATGATTGGTAATGCAATCACGCAGTCCGCTCAACCGATAATCAGTTTCAATTTCGGATTGGGAGAAAAGAGACGCGTAAGAAATACTGAACAGTTAGCACTTTCGACAGCCGTAATGTGTGGTCTCTTAGTAACGGCAGCTTTTGTATTCATTCCCCGACTACTGATTGGATTGTTTGTTTCACCGACTGTTCCCGCTGCAATCATTGCCATGAAAGGTTTTCCATTATTTGCTATTGGATTTATCCCTTTCATACTTAACCTCACTGCGATTGGATATTTTCAAAGTGTTGAAAAAGTTTGGCCCGCTACAATATTTGCATTGCTGCGAGGACTCATCTTGCTTGTACCTGCTTTCATTTTTATACCTCGGATTTTGGATATTCCGGGTATATGGATTGCAATGCCAATATCAGAGATTATCACGGTTCTTTTAATTGGAGGATATTATTTTTGGAATCATAATCAGAAACGCGCGGCAACATTAACAATTTCACAATGAGGATTAATAAATAAAATAGATGGCTCTGATTAATATTGCATAATCATTCGCCATCTAATTCCTTTATCTAAAAATGGACATCCGAGAATCTCTATTTGAGCAACTATTATTGTGTGTATTGTTACTCGGATAAGAAATGGCAGGTTCAGCTACCATTGACTCCTTGTTGTCATTGGATTGCGCAGGAGATTCCACTTGATGAGATAGCTGGGGCTCGTCATCCCGCTTGACTTCCTCGCCGTCCTTTTCATTATGTTTTGGCGCAAGTTCGGCTGTAATCTTGCGGTCAAGGGTGGCAAGTTCGGATTTAAGTTGCTTCAGTTCGTCCTCTTTGCCCCACGGCTTCGATATGATGGCTTCGAGCTGTGGAACATCAGCCTTTAGCTTGGCGGTCCGTTCCTCATACTGGGCGATGATGCCCGGTATCTTCTCCAGAGCGTTGACGAAGT
>CAZAZA010000108.1:0-8841 GCA_964489495.1 uncultured Bacteroides sp. | reverse complement strand
AGAATCAGGCTACTAAACTCAACAAATAAACATCAACTTAAAATATAATCTAAATATATATTCCAAATCATCGAACAGTCATGTATAATTCTTTCAAATATCATATTTTAGATATAGTACACGGAGTAGCTCGTTTAAAACTAGTTAATTTATTATTGAAACCATTAAAAAGGTATATTTCCCATAAGTACGCCATCAAGAAAAATGCGCTATTTATTGCGAACGGAGAGCGTGTCTTCAAAGAATTAGATAAACTCTTGGTAGAAAACGATATCAGATATAGTGTAACCTATGGGACTCTTCTTGGAGCTGTTAGGGAGCATGGACCAATCCCACATGATATGGATTATGATATATGTATATGGGCAGATGACTATTCACCGAAAATCCAGACTCTTTTATCAAATAACGGTTTTTTGTTACGACGAAGATTTCTTGTAGATGACGGTAAGTCTGGTCGAGAGGAGACCTATGAAAAGGATGGTGTAAGCATTGATTTCTTCTATATATTTGGAGATGAGAACTATCCGACTTATAGTTGTTGTTTTAAAAGATTAGATTCGTGTGGCACAATAACGGAGTCTGTTAGAAAGTTCGGATATGTTGTAGTTAGGCGTTTGCAAATACCTGTGTCTAAAAGTGTCGTTCGTATGCATTTTGGGAGTATAGAAGTTAATGCTATGGAAAATTATACTGAATTTCTCAGAGTTTGCTATGGCGAAAACTATTTGACACCTGACCCCACGTATAAACCTAAAGATGGAGATTGCATTAGGTTTGTATGGGCTGAAAAAAAAGGGATTATGGAGCATCTGTCAAATATCAACACGAGTGCAAAAAAAATGTCCAGCCGATAGAGTGATAAAACTGACCTTCGCTGGTGATAATCGGCACTCTCAAAAAATTAAATCCATTTTGTAAGCGTCCAAAAATGACGTCTATGCTCGCACGTGATTAAGAACTACCTTTGCCGCTGTTAACCAAACCTCAATAACAATGGTATACAGCGACAGCGATTTTGAAAGTTTTTATCTCCGCTACATGGCGGAGGCAATGCCCAGGGGCGAAAGCATCCAGGCCTTCTGCTCACGCAACAAGATTCCCCACAACCTGTTTGACAATTGCTTAGTAATCGATGAATTCCTTTAAAATAATCGCACATGAGTCAAATGGTACGCGGATACACGACACAAGGTCGAACCTGTAGAGGTTACCGGCAGGCCGGAGACAGAAACGGAAACGGCGACACCCGCATCGCAGCCACCGAAAAATACGGGTCTCCGCATCATGGTGGATATAAAAATGACGAACGGACTGCATGTGCAGCAGCGCAACCTAAGCTACCGGGATCTGGTGAGACTGGTGGGGAACCTGGAGACTCTATGCTGAACGTCTCAGGTTTGAACAGGTTCTGGTACCGTTTAACGACCCGTATTCCGAAATGACAAGCGAAGAGAAATCCAGACTGCTGATGCTCCAGCAGCGTATGTGTGACGAAGCCGTGCTCAGGGCGCAGTCCGCCGAGGCGCAAAACACGGAACTGAACGCCAAGATCGGGGAACTCCTGTCCATTCAGAGAAAGATGCAGGCAGACCTGTCGTCGCTGGTCAGCCTGCTTGCCGAGAAAGACCGCCTTGTGGACGAGCTCAGGAAGATGGTCGCTGACAAGGAAGGGGAGCTTGCCCTGCGCAACCGCCAGACATTCGGGCATAAGAGCCAGAAAGGCGGCAGGAAAAAGCACCATGACGACGAGCCCCCGCACGACAGATGCAAGGAGGATTTTGACGGGACACCCGAATCGGTAAATCTTGACAGCTCCGGAGAAAACGCACAGGAAGACCGGCCGCAGGAATGCAGGGAGACACCTATTCCGGGCAGATAGTGGACACAATAGGCCGTCTCTACGGGCTCGAAAAGGAATACGAGAAGGAACTCCTTGCTCCGGACCAGATCAAGGCATGCCGCAATTCGTTGCGGACAAAGGAAATCCTGATTGAACTACGCAGCCAGCTCGACGTGCAGCTCGCCGATGACCACCCTCCAAGAGGCGAACTGATGGACAAGGCGGTCAGATACCTCGACAATTACTGGGATCAGATTTTCAAATACCTCAATGACGGAATACAGCATCGACAACAACGTTGCCGAACGCCTCATACACCCTTTGGCGGGGAAGCGCAAGAACTCCCTGTCCTTCGACAGCCACAGGATGGCGAATGGCGCCGCCGTGTACCACACGCTTGTCTCCACTTGCCGCGCCATTGGAATATCCGCGCTCTCTTATCTCAGAAAGCACTCTTCTCGGAACTGGCCAGGGGCAACCGTGACTACCGCTCTCTGTTGCCACAGACCATCAGTCTCAGCTAAAAAATATTAACAATCTATAAAAATCACATCCAATTTTAATGCTTTTTAATTGAAAGTGCACTATAAGCCCCTTCAATTAACCCATACGTCAAAATTGGACGCTTACATCCATTTTTGATATGAATTAACGGATACCGTCCCTATTGGTATCCTAATGATTCACAATGTTAAAATTGGCCTTACATATCTATATGGATTAATGGGAACGAAAATTAATTCAGTTTTTGGAATAGGACTAGGTCTTGGGACTTTTTTAGACCTCCTCATATATTTTATTGTTCTTTTCTTGTTATACCGAGCTTGGAATAACAGGCGTATATCTAATGCTTCATGCGAAATAACAATATTCCTCATAGTGTTATTCTGCATAATGCCTTATTATGCAGGTGATTTTGTCCATTACTACGAAGCGATGAAAAATATAGTAATAAGTCGGGATATTTATAGCTTCAGCGTCGAGCCAGTATATGTTTATTTAGCTAAATTTTTAGGTGGTTCTTATATTCTTTGGAGGTTAGTAATATGGGGGACTGCAATCTATGCAATAATTTTAGCAGGAAAAATATTGCATCTTAGACAGTCACTATATTTGCTTATTTTTTTCTGTTGTTTTATAACAAACTTTGCGTATGCCAGAGTTTCTTTAGCTATGGCTTCTGTTTTCCTTGGTCTTTCGCTAATCATTAGTTCATCCCGTAATACAAAAAGAAAAATATTTGGCTTATGCTTGATATTAGTGTCATATTATTTTCATAAAAGTGCTCTCTTTGCTATTTCAATTGCTTTTTTCTCCCTCCTAATTCCTCGTTTATCTAAATTTAAAATGATGTTATTAATTGGCTTAATCCCCTTCTTTATTTTCATTATTAATTTTGTCTTCTCATATGTACTGAATAGCTCTATCGGGGATGAAAGTCTGATTAATATTAGAACAACTCAACACTATTTGAGTCATGAATCACAAAAATTGGGATTAGGCTCTATTATAGGTAATTTCCTCATACGAGCCCCATTATATATTCTTGGCTTTTACATTGTTAGATCTATATCAAACGATTCCTATAGAAAATGGTCAAAATATTGCCAGTTTTTTGCTACAGTATCTTTATTAATCATCCTTTCTGCCTCTCTTTTCCTATTAGATTTTGGAGATTTGCAAACCCAGGTAATTTATTATCGCTTCCTAAATTTTAGCTTTATTCATGTTACAATATTTATGACCCTCCATAAGATGGAGTTCCCTATCAGGTCAAAATTGTTCACTTTGACATTTAAAATGTTGATTATTGGACAAATATACCAATTAGTCTATTCTTTTTATCTTAATTCATTATGATAGACAACTTTTAATTTTTTACAAAATGTTTTTTTCTCTAATCATCCCGGTATATAATGTTGAGAGGTTCATTGGCAAGTGTATCGATAGTATAATAAGGCAAAATGGACTTTCTTCAGAAGATTGCGAAATCATCATTGTAAATGATGGTTCAACTGATTCAAGTCTAAATATAGCTAGAGATTATCAAAAAAAGAACAATAATATACATGTGGTCTCTCAAACTAATCAGGGCTTAAGCATGGCCAGAAATAACGGACTTGCTAAAGCAAAGGGTGATTACGTCTGGTTTATTGACTCTGACGATTGGATATCTTCAGATTCTCTTAGTATTATCAGTAAGAAATTACAGGATGACAATCCGGATATCTTGATGATACGAGCTGCAAATTGCTTTGACCACAAGCAAGTAATTAGACAGCACAAATTCCCGTATGTTCATTCAAATGTTTCAGGTGAGGAAATATTTCTTTCTGATTGTTGGACAACATGCGTACCTTTTTTTATTATAAGAAGAGATTTTCTAATTGAAAACAATCTTAAGTTTATGGAAGGGGTATTCCATGAAGACAATGAATTTACTCCGAGATTACTACTTGCAGCAAAAAAGGTTTCCCAAATAAATGATGTCCTGTACTTTGTTCGTCAAAATCCAAACTCCATAACAAGAAGCGTAAACCCCAAAAAAGCTTTTGATATTATCAAAGTGTTGAACTCTCTTGATTCATATATAAATAAAAAGAATCTTTCCTCAGAAATTTTAATGAAGTTTGGATGCTTCATGTCAATGACCCTAAATGTTGCTTTAATTCAAAGTCAAAGTTTTGAGAAAAATGTCAAACAAGAATTCACTGAGCTGATACGAAAAAATAAACATTTAATTCGATATTATAAGATATCGAAAAATCCGAGATATTTCACAGAATGGTTATTATTTAGATTCAGTGATGATATTGTTAAATCATTTGGATTGTTAAACAAGTTAACCAAACGCAGGTAGTCTATAAGTCAAGAATCATAAGCTCCGATGAAAATTTATCGCAAGATGCTGTGTATATCGCAGAGTCCCTGCTGACTACCGAACCCGAATATATCAGACATGATACTGATCCGGACAATGCAGACAAACAGAAGCATCCTTTACACCATTTCGATGTCAATTTCTCTGCAAATGCAACTTTGAAAATTGGAACTTATAATCATCTCGAAGACGAAAAATTTGAGAGTATTTTCAATGATAAGGCAGACTGCCTCTACATCAGTGACTATAAAGGGGCAACAAGATGGGCAAAGCCAAAAATAAGAGTTACCCCACACGGAAAGCCTCGGAAAAAACGGTAATGAGTAGCAACACCATAACTATTTTGAATAAATCATAAATAATAGCATTCTCTCTTAAAATGATGAAAGATATCAAGATTTGCGTAATCGGTCTCGGTTACGTAGGGCTTCCTTTGGCCCGATTGTTCTCAACAAAGTACCCGACTGTGGGCTTCGATATGAACCAAAAACGCGTGGACGCTCTCAACGGCGGTCATGACGCGACACTTGAAGTCAGTGACGAACTGTTACAAGACGCAATTAAGAACCACGGATTCAAGTGTACTACCAACCTTGACGACATACGCAACTGTAACTTCTACGTTGTTGCAGTTCCCACACCGGTTGATGACAACAACCGTCCTGACCTCAAACCTTTATGGGGCGCGAGCGAAACTGTCGGTAAAGTCATATCGAAAGGCGACATCGTGGTGTACGAATCTACCGTGTATCCGGGTGTGACCGAGGAAGAATGCCTTCCGGTAGTTGAGCGAGTCAGCGGGTTAAAGTTCAATAAGGATTTCTTTGCCGGATATTCTCCCGAAAGAATAAATCCCGGAGATAAGCTCCATACTGTTGAGAAGATTAAAAAAGTCACCTCCGGCTCAACTCCGGAGATTGCGGATATAGTTGATGATGTGTATAATTCAGTACTTGTCAACGGCACACACAAGGCTCCGTCAATCAAGGTGGCTGAAGCTTCAAAAATTATCGAAAACTCACAGCGAGATGTCAATATCGCATTTATGAACGAGCTGGCCAAGATATTCAATGCCATGGGCATCGACACTCATGACGTTATCGAGGCTGCATCGTCGAAATGGAACTTCATTAAGCTTTCTCCGGGATTGGTAGGCGGTCACTGTATATCTGTAGACCCATACTATCTCATTCAAAAGGCGCAAGTCTATGGGGTCCTGCCTCGTGTGATGTTCTCTGCCCGTCGTCTCAATGACGGTATGGGGGCATATGTCGCGAATCAAGCAGTAAAATGCATGAACCTTAAAGGCATAAAAGTCAAGGACTCAAAAATCTTGATTCTTGGTATCACTTTTAAGGAAAATTGCCCCGACATACGCAATACCAAGGTAGTGGATATTTACCACACTCTTTCAGAATATACTCCCAATATCACGATCTACGATCCGTGGGCAAACAAGGAAGCCGTAAAGCACGAGTATGGTATTGATATCGTCAATGAACTTCCCGATGAAAAATTTGATGCCGCGATACTTGCTGTGGCACACAAGGAATTTGACAACTTCGATTTCGCCAACGTCCTCAACGACGATCATATCATCTATGATGTCAAGGGCATCCTTCCCCGCGACATTGTTGACGGCAGACTTTAATGAATTATGGGGGGATGGCGTTTCCCAAACCATTCCCCTCAAATAATCAATCATGAAACTGGCACTGATATATAATTTTGCGCCCAAATATAGATATGCAATTTTCAAGCTGATTGAGCAGACTTTTGATTGTGACTGGTATTTCGGAAGAAACAGGACGGATATTAAGGGGTTGGATACATCTTTCCTGAAATCCGTTGCTTTTGTTGAAAATTGCAATATTAATAATACACCTTTGTATACCCAGAATGGATTATACAGACTCGTTTCACAGAAGGACTATGACGCCATATTAATATTAGGCGAACCCTTTAATCTGACATCCTGGAAATTAATGATGTCGAAACGATTTGGGAAACGCACAAAAATCTATATCTGGACTCATGGATGGTACGGGCGTGAAGGATTTGCAAAGAAATGGTTGAAACGTATTTATTTCAAATTGGCTGACCATGTTTTCACCTATGGCAACTATGCAAAAAAAATAGCCGGAGAGCAAGGCTTTAACACTTCAAAAATTTCCGTTATTCATAACTCACTGGATTATCCAACACAGCTAAAGTTAAGGAAAAGCATCAGCCCATCTCCGATATACAGAAATCATTTTAAAAATGATAATCCGACTGTCGTTTTTATCGGGAGACTTACCACGAGCAAACGCCTTGACATGCTGTTAGAATCTATCGCCTTGTTAAAAAAGGATGGAACATCAATAAATGCAGTTTTCATTGGCGAAGGTGAGGCTATGCAGTATCTAAAACAATTATCCCATGATCTTGACATCGAAGATAGTGTTTGGTTCTATGGAGCTTGTTATGACGAGCAAACCAACGCCGAGCTGATTTATAACTCTGATTTATGTGTGTCGCCTGGAAATGTCGGATTAACCGCTATTCATTCCTTAATGTTCGGTACGCCTGTTATCACACACAGCAATTTCCCATGGCAGGGGCCTGAATTCGAAGCTATAAAATCAGGTGAAACGGGTGACTTTTTTGAACAAGGGAATGTGAGGGATTTATCTTGCAGGATTGGGAAGTGGTTTAAAAATCACTCTGCCGACAGAGAAGAAATCAGAAAAGCATGTTACCGTGAAATTGACAGCCAATGGACTCCTGAATTCCAGATAAATGTTCTGAAATCTGTAATCAAATAACTTATGTGTAAACTTAAATATCTTTATGCTAAGTTCTTTAAGAAGTATTTGAGGGGTAAGGCTATAAGGAATTGCCGGATTGACCGGACGTCAGTAGTATATTCCGGCAGCGAACTTGTAAATTGTCGTATGGGACGGTACAGCTACTGCGGTTACGACTGTAAATTCACCAATTGCACAATAGGTAATTTCGTAAGTATCGCATCGAATGTGGTCATCGGATCAGATGAACATCCCCTGGATTGGGCGTCTACTTCGCCGGTGTTTGAGAATGTTGTGAACAGCGGTCCTACCAAACGATTCGCAAAATATGATGTTAACCCGCCAAAAGCTACTGTAATAGGGTCGGATGTCTGGATTGGGGTAGGAGTTATAATAAAAGGTGGTGTGAACATCGGACACGGTGCTGTAATAGGATCCGGAGCTGTAGTTACTAAAGATGTGGAACCTTATGCCGTTGTAGCCGGCGTCCCGGCACGTACTATCAGGTATAGGTTTGATAAAGAAATAATCTCGCAACTGCTAAATTCCGAATGGTGGAATAAGACTGATGATGAAATAGAAAGAACCGCTAATAATGTGAGAGATGTGCGCAAATTTATAGAAGGTTTCTACCCCCCCCCCGTTAACAATAGTTAACATAATTTCTGCTCATGCATGTTTCCCCTTAAGCAAGACAGCATGAGTAAAACACTTCTTCAGATTAATGTCACGGCCAATTGGGGATCGCATGGCAGAATTGCAGAAGATATAGGTCATTTAGCAATTCAAAACGGATGGGACAGCTATATTGCATTCGGTCGAGGAAATCCAACAAGTGAATCAAATCTTATTCGCATTGGTTCAAGACTTGATATGTTTGAACACGGATTGGAAACGAGATTATTTGACAATCATGGTCTTGCATCTCGTCAAGCAACAAAAACATTTTGCAAGCAACTCCTCAACCTGAATCCAACAATAGTCCACCTCCACAATATCCACGGATATTATCTCAACTATCCACAACTATTCGATACTTTAAAAGAATGGGGCGGTCCGGTCGTATGGACTCTACATGATTGCTGGCCTATGACAGGACACTGTTCTCATTTTATGTTCGTCGGTTGTGAAAGATGGAAGGAACAATGCTATAAGTGCGAACTTAAGGGTGCTTATCCTGCATCAAAGGTTTTAGACAGGTCAACAAAAAATTTTGAATTGAAGAAAAAATTTTTCACTCAATTAGGTAACAAACTAACTTTAGTTCCTGTATCATAGCACATGACATTTTTAAGTCGGTTTAGCCGCCTCATTTTTAACATTTGCCC
>CAZAZA010000107.1:0-9071 GCA_964489495.1 uncultured Bacteroides sp. | reverse complement strand
ACGCTTGATGTCGCTGAGGATTTTGTCAACTGCGTTGACCTCTTTTTCAATGAGGTAGCAGAGCATCTTGTGGTCGCGGTCAAAGAAATCGGCAACAACAGCTGTCGAAGCGTGTGCGCGGTGAGCAGTACCGAATGCATCGTTCACATAAACGTCGCCGTAGCTTGCGAGCTTCTTGGAGAATTCGAGCTGACGTTTTTTCATTTCCTTCTTAGCGTCGGCATATCCGGGATCGGCTTTGTCGATGCCTACGGGCTTGCCCTCTTCTTCGGGATAGAAGCGGAGGTTTTCGAGCAGGAGTGCCTGGCCGGGCTTGAGAGCTGCGGCGAGATCGTCGGCTGCGGCGCAATCGTTGGCGAACTGAACGTCGGTGCCGAGAGCCTTGGAAACCGGACCTACAATCTGAGAAAGTGAGAGCTTGGGGTTTACTTTGCCTTTGGGCTTGCCCATATGGCTCATGATGATGACGCTGCCGCCATCGTTAAGAATCTTTTTGAGAGTGGGGAGAGCGCCACGGATACGGGTGTCATCGGTGATGTTGCCGTTTTCATCCAGAGGCACGTTGAAGTCGACGCGCACGAGGGCCTTGTGGCCTGCGAAGTTAAAGTTGTCGATTTTCATTTGGTTATATTAAATTAGTTGGTTATGTTTTCTTGAGTGAGGCAAAGTTACGAAAAAAAGCGTGACAGCATGCAATTTGCATACACTAAAATTTGCTAAATGACGTTTGATTTTGACAACAGCTGTGCCATTTCGTCAGCGAGGCTTTTAGCAGCGGCTCCGGCTGCTTCGGCGAAGTCGTCACCCGACGATGCGTAGATGATGCCCCTCGACGAATTCACAATCAGGCCGCAGTCAGATGTCATGCCGCGACGGGCAACTTCTTCGAGCGAGCCGCCCTGCGCACCGACCCCCGGAACAAGCAGGAAACTGTCGGGAGCTATGGAGCGGACGCGGTCGAAAAGTTCGCCACGGGTAGCCCCTACAACAAACATCATATGGTCGGGCGATGCCCATCCGAGAGCACGACGCATCACAGTCTCGAAGAGCGGAGTGCCTTCCGCGTCGGGAATCATCTGAAAGTCGAGCGAACCCTTGTTGGAAGTAAGGGCAAGGAGCACTACCCATTTGCCTTCGTATCCGAGGAACGGGCTTACGCTGTCTTCACCCATATATGGGGCTACTGTCAATGCGTCTACACCTATATTTTCGAAGAATGAGCGTGCATACATGGCCGAGGTATTGCCGATATCTCCGCGTTTTGCATCGGCTATTATAAATTGATCGGGATATTTGGCGCGTATATAGCGTACGGTTTCTTCGAATGCAATCCATCCCGTCACACCAAGACTCTCGAAAAAGGCGAGATTGGGTTTGTAAGCCACGCAATAAGGTGCTGTAGCATCGACGATTGCCTTGCAAAATTCGAGAACAGGGGTTTCTTTGCGCAAAAGGCATGCCGGGATTTTGCGTATGTCGGGGTCGAGCCCTACACAGAGGAATGATTTTTTGCGCCGGATATTTTCGGCAAGTTCTTTACGGGTCATTGTTTGAAATAGGTAAAAGGGTGGTTGAGTTTACAGTTCGGCCGATTTTAGCTTTTCGGCATTCTCGGCTACGATAAGGTGGTCAATGACATCCTGTATGTCGCCGTCGACAAATGCCTGCAGGTTGTATACGGTATAATTGATGCGATGGTCGGTGATACGCCCCTGGGGATAGTTGTAGGTGCGTATTTTGGCCGACCTGTCGCCGGTCGACACCATGGTCTTGCGCCGGGAAGCTATGTCGTCGACATATTTCTGGTGTTCGCGATCGTAGATAAATGTACGCAAGCGACTGAGTGCGCGTTCTTTGTTTTTAGGCTGGTCACGGGTTTCGGTACATTCGATCAGAATTTCCTCCGACACACCGGTGTTGGGATTGCGCCACATATATCGAAGGCGTACGCCTGATTCCACTTTGTTGACATTCTGGCCTCCGGCGCCTCCCGACCGGAAAGTATCCCACTTTATTTCGCCTTCGTTAATCTCAACGTCGAACGGTTCGGCCTCGGGGAGTACGGCTACGGTTGCAGCCGAGGTGTGTACACGGCCCTGTGTCTCGGTTGCCGGTACGCGCTGTACGCGGTGTACGCCGCTCTCGTATTTCAGAGTGCCGTAGACATTGTCGCCCGACACAGCCATAACAACTTCCTTGAATCCTCCTGCGGCTCCCTCGCTTGCCGACGTGACAGCCACGGTCCAGCCTTTCGACTCGCAGTAACGGCAATACATCTTGAAGAGGTCGCCGGCAAATATGGCGGCTTCGTCGCCGCCTGTTCCTCCGCGAATTTCGACAATGGCATTTTTTGAATCTTCAGGGTCGGCCGGTATGAGCAGAATCTTGATTTCTTCTTCCAGGGCGGGAATCTCCGCATTGGCACGGTCGATCTCCTCGCGTGCGAGAGCGCGCAGATCTTCGTCATTCTCCGATTCGAGCATCGCTTTGCCCTCGTCGAGGTCGGCGAGCATGCGCCGGTAGCGGCGTGTGGTCTCAACCAGACGTCCAAGGTCCTTATATTCTTTGGTCAGACGCACATAGCGCTTCATGTCGGAAATCACTTCGGGGTCAGTGATGAGGGTGGATACTTCTTCGTAGCGTGATTCGATGCCGTCGAGGCGCGTAAGCAGAGAACTGTCAGCCATGCAAAAGTTGGGTTAGAATGAATTGATGTTGCGAAGTTACGAAAATTTCGGTAATTTTGCATCCTACTCATAACCTAATTAAGGATGAACAACGGATTTTTGCGCGTGGCGGCCGCATGCCCGCCCGTCAATGTGGCTGATGTGGAGGCCAACGTCGACAACATTTTAAAAATGTGTGTTGAGCTTGAGGCCAAAGGTGTCGAGATCGCACTTTTTCCCGAACTCTCGGTTACGGGTTATACATGTGGTGATCTTTTTCACAACCGGACTCTGCTTGATGGAGCCCGCCGCGGACTGGGGCGCATAGCCGAATATACCCGCTCAACGTCGATGGCCGTGATTGTCGGGTTGCCGGTGTTCGAATGCGGAACACTTTACAACTGTGGAGCATTGGTTCGCGATGGCCGCGTGGACTTGGTACGCAAGACCTTTATCCCGAATTACAACGAGTTTTACGAACGACGCTGGTTCACCCCCGGCACCGATATGCCCGACCTGACTTTCAATGTTGCAGGTGTCACTGTCGGTATAGAAATATGTGAGGACCTGTGGACTCCCGTACCGCCATCATCGATCCTGTCGCTTAAAGGCGCGCAGGTGATTTTCAATCTTTCGGCTTCCAACGACCTTATCGGGAAATACGACTATCTTATGTCGCTTATCCGGCAGCAGTCGGCCAGATGTATATGCGGCTACGTGTATGCCGGTGCCGGATACGGCGAGTCATCGACCGATCTTGTGTTTGACGGCAAAGCTGTTGTTGCGGAAAACGGTAGTGTTCTTGCCAAGAACAAGCGCTGGACGCCGTCGGACAATTATGTGATTGCGGATATCGATATAGAGGCCATCGAACGCGACCGCATGCACACCACGACATTCGCCGACTCCATGCAGTTGCATGCGGGCGATATAGAAGGCGAACCACACAGTAGAAGCCTGAAAGGCGAATGCCGTCCCGACGACCTCGGGTCGGTGGACTACCGCACTGTCAGTCGTCAGCCGTTCGTCCCGTCCGACGATACGGCCATCGACAGGAGATGCTCTGAGATTGTCAACATACAGGTGGCAGGTCTGGCCAAACGTCTTGACTTCATTCACGCCACGAAACTCGTGGTGGGCGTTTCAGGAGGCCTTGACTCGACGCTCGCTTTGCTTGTGGCATGCAAGGCATTCGACAGGCTCGGGCTTGACCGCAGCGGCATTATAGGCATAACCATGCCCGGATTCGGAACTACCGACCGTACTTACACCAATGCCCTACGCCTTATGGAGGAGTTGGGTGTCACCATACGCGAGATACCTATAGCGGGTGCTGTTATGCAGCATTTTCACGACATAGGGCACAACCCCGAAGTTCACGACGTGACATACGAGAACAGCCAGGCCCGCGAACGCACACAGATATTGATGGATGTGGCAAACCAGACAGGCGCAATAGTGCTCGGCACGGGCGACCTTTCAGAGCTTGCACTCGGATGGGCCACATATAACGGAGACCATATGTCGATGTATGGAGTCAATGCCGGGGTGCCAAAAACATTGGTACGCTACCTTGTCAGATGGTTTGCGCGGAACGCCAACAGCCACACCGAACGACTGACTCTTGACGATGTCCTCGACACTCCGATAAGTCCGGAACTTACCCCGGCCGACGAGCACGGCGACATAGCCCAAAAGACAGAAGACCTCGTCGGGCCGTATGAGCTTCATGACTTTTACCTGTATTATATGCTTCGTTTCGGATTCGGTCCCGGGCGAATCGTCCTGCTTGCCCGCAAGGCATTCGGCGGAATATATGACGATAAGGTCATTTTGAAATGGCTGAGAGTGTTTTACAAGCGTTTTTTTCAGCAGCAATTCAAGCGCTCATGTCTTCCCGACGGGCCTAAGGTGGGAAGCGTATGTCTCTCTCCACGAGGCGACTGGCGTATGCCCTCGGATGCCTCGGTGGCATTATGGTTAAAAGAACTCGACGCAATTTCGCCCTTTGCCGAACCAAAATGACCCCGGCTGTGTTTTAAAGGAAAAACAAAAGAGATTATGAAAACAATTGCTACTCGTTTATTCCTTTCCGGCGCTATATTAGCTCTCGCTGCCGGCACAATGACAGCCCAGAATCCTAACACCTATCAAAGTGTAGGGCCGGCTCTCGAAGGCTCTGTACCGGCGAGTGAACTCCCGGAGAACGCACAGGCTTTTATTAAGAAAAATTTCCCCCATGCAGCTGTCGTTTCATGCACGCGCGACTATTCCGACGGTCAGTTTGACGTGGATCTTGAAGAGGGAACCGATCTGGAGTTCAACCATAAGGGCGAATGGGTCGAGGTTGAGGCCGGAACAATGCGTCGATTGTCGGCAGTGCTTGTAAAGCAGCTTATTCCCGAAAAAGCTTATAAGGAGCTTGAACGCCGCAACATGACCACTGAGGTGGAAAGTATCAAGCGCAGTCGCGACGGCTATAAAGTGGAACTCCGTGAAGTAAAGTATGACGACTTCCGCTTTGCCAATGACGGCCGTATGCTGAGCAACAACGATTGATCAGACAGGCTGCTGGCCGAGCAGGCTGAAGGCACTCAGGCCCGGGGAGTAGCACCACTGACGGCGCAACCCCGGGCTTTATATATTTTCATCAACATACATTATGCTCAGGACTATAACAACCGCCATATTATCACTTGTAGTAATCGGCGCAGCATCGCAGGAAAGCAGCGACACTCTCCAGTCGGTAGGATTGGTGCTCAGTGGAGGAGGTGCCAAAGGTATTGCTCATATTGGAGTAATACGGGCGCTTGAGGATAACAATATTCCTATCGACTATATAGCAGGAACGTCGATGGGGGCTATTGTCGGTGGCCTTTATGCGGCAGGCTATACCACAGACGAGATGATGGATATGATCCAGAGCCGTAGTTTCTCGTACTGGTCTACCGGTAAAATTGACCGTAGCCTGACATATTATTTCTCTGAGTCAGAGCCTACGCCGGCTTTGGTGAATATCACTCTTGGGGCACGTGATTCGTCGGAAGTAAAGTCGATACTTCCCGGATCGCTCATAAATCCCCTCCCGATGAACTTTGCGTTCATGGACCTGTTTTCGGCTTATACGGCACAGTGTGGGGGAGATTTCGACCGTTTGTTTGTGCCGTTCAGGTGCGTGACTTCGGATGTCTACCGCAAACATAAGATAGTGCTGCGTTCCGGGTCGTTGGGTGACGCGATAAGGGCTTCGATGAGTTTCCCGATGGTTTTTCATCCCATCGAGATGGACAGCGTGCTTGTGTATGATGGTGGAATATATGATAATTTCCCGGTGGATGTTATGCGTGAGGACTTTGCGCCGTCGATAATGATTGGAGTAAATGTGTCGGGACCTGACAAGAAACCCAATCCCAATGATCTTTTCCAGCAGCTTGAGGACATGATAATACAGAACAACGATTATTCGCTTCCGGCTGAGGAAGGTATTAAAATAAAGGTGCATGTTAGTCAGTACGGGCTTCTTGATTTCGGTAAGGCGCGTGAAATTTACAAGGCGGGTTATGACAGGGCGATGGAAATGATTGACTCAATAAAGAAACGGGTAACCACGCGCATCGCTCCCGAGACGCGACGGTTGCGCCGCAGTGTGTTCAAATCACAGACTCCATATGTCCGGTTTGATTCGGTCAGCGTGACCGGCGGCACTCCATCGCAGAATGAATTTATCAGTTATCTCTTCGATCACAAATACCGGCACCATACGGGTAATCATAACCACACAGACACATTCGGCATCGCCAAGGCCCGCGAGGCATATTACAGAGCTATAACCGGCGGACGTCTCAAGAATCTTCTGCCTCAGGCAGTCTACGACTCTTCCGACGGTCTTTTCAATTTGAATCTCAAAGCTACGGTAAAAGATAATTTTACCATAGGGTTCGGCGGATACATATCATCGTCAAGTTCGAGCATGCTGTTTATGTCGGCAGGATACAACACGTTGAGCTTTCATGCTCTTGAGACAAATGTAAACGCTTGGATCGGACAGAGCTATATGGCGGCATCAGCCAATGCCAAAATCAATCTGCGCACCTCCGTGCCCTCACGCCTGCATTTGCAGCTCGTAGGCTCACGTCAGAAATTCTATGAGAATGACAAACTTTTTTTCGAGGACAACGAGCCGGTGTTTATTACTAACAGCGAACTTTTCAGCCGCTTAAATTTCGAGTGGGGGGCCGGTCGTCGCGGAAAGGCTTTGATTGGCGTAGGTTATGGTCACCTGACTGATAAGTTCTATAGCAATAACCGAGCTGTTTTTGCCGTACAGTCGCGTGACCGGGCTGTCCAGAACCTTGCACAGGCTATAGCCAGATTTGAATACAACACTCTCGACAATGTCACATATCCTACTACCGGGAGCTATTGCCGTGTCACCGCTATCGGATTTACCGGAAACTATGAATACAGGCCGAGTGACAAGCCTGAGCAGGTGCCGTATGACCATCCTTTCAGCTTGAACCGCACATGGGTTCAGGGTGAAGCAGCGGGCAAACATTATTTCAGGCTTGGCAATCATTTCAGCCTTGGGCTTGAAGGCGATGCGTTCTATTCCACGCGCTCGCTTCTGGATAATTATAATGCGGCTATAGTCGATGCTCCGGAATATAATCCAACGCCTTCGAGCTATAATTCGTTTAATTCAGCATTCAGGTCTACGCGGTTCGTAGCTGCCGGAATTGTGCCTGTCTGGCGTATGAGCGGCATGGTTCAGATGCGCGGTTCGTTCCACGGTTTCTTGCCGATGCGGGAGATAAAGGAAAACATCAAGGACGGCTCGGCATATTATGGGGGATGGTTCAGGAATCCTGAATTCTATGGTGAATTAGCCGCCGTGGTCACTCTCCCGTTTGCTAACGTAACGGCTTATGGCAGCTACGCCTCATCTCCGGCACGCAACTGGACATTCGGCCTCTCGTTCGGCCTGTTCATCCTGGCCCCCGACTTCCTGAGATAAGCTACAAATTTAGCTGAAACTTTGAGTTATCCCTGCAATGTCATCCCGCACATGCAATGCGGCCGTGCCCTCATCTCAAAAACTGATGCAATTATAGCATGGGTTTGGTGGCTTTTAGAATACAAAACCATATTTTGAGAGTCCTGTACCTCCAATTTTAACAGTTTCGGCTCTCTCAAATCGCTCATTCATTACTAACTGCAAAGATAACGATTTCCTTTTGATTTTGGTATCTTATCAAGTCTCTAAATTATGCATTAACTTGTGGATGTCAGGATTTTGTAGTAATTCTGGAAGATTTTTATAACCACTTTATTAGCAAGCAGTTCTGAGGATAAGGTAAAAATGAGGTAATGATTTGGCAACCCTGTCTATTTCTACGTTCTGCTGTGAGTTGCTGTCAATGTCTCTCGTCTTGGTACAAAAGTAGCAATAAAAATCGGATACACATCAAAATGTCCCATGATTTTTATCACAGGACGTTTTTTATCTTCGCTGAATAATCCGGTTTAACCGTTACTTCTATTTTCGGCAAGTTGCGGGCTATGATTGCTGAAATTTATACTTTAATCCATACTCTTCCAACTTGCTATACAGCGTTGTACGTCCGATTCCGAGCAATTCGGCGGCAACCTTGCGGTTTCCGTTTGCCTGCTTCAACGCGCGTAAGATGCGTTCCTTGTCCTCCGCATCGTTTCGCAAGGCGAAGCTGACAGGTGAGGTCGGTTTCGTTACGGCAAGTTCCAGATGCTCTTTCATGACAACTCCCGTCTGTGCCTGCAACACCGCGCCCATTATCTTCTGCCGAAGCTCACGGACATTACCCGGCCACGGATGGGTCAGCAATGTCTTACGGGCTTCCGCATCGAACCCAGTCACGCTACATTCCAATTCATTGTTGGCAATCTCACGGAAGAACTCCGCCAACGGCATGATGTCCTCCTGACAGTCACGCAAGGGCGGAACAGTTATCTCGAAGTCGTGCAAACGGTACAGCAAATCCTGTCGGAAACGTTTTTCAATGACCGCTTTCTCCAGATCCTCGTTGGTGGCGGCGATGATGCGGACATTGAAGCTCTTGTCCGTCTTGTCACCTATAGGGCGGTATCTCCGTTCCTGTATGGCACGGAGTAACATCTGCTGGGTTTCCAATGCGAGATTGCCTACCTCATCCAAGAACAATGTGCCACCCTCTGCCTCATTGAAGTATCCTTTCTTTGTGCTGTCCGCACCCGTAAACGCGCCTTTGACATGTCCGAAGAATGCCGAGGGCGCAAGGTCTTTGGAGAGTGAACCGCAGTCCACAGGCACAAACGGTTTCCCTGCCCTTTTGCTCTTATCATGCAGATGGTGGGCGATATGCTCCTTGCCCGTGCCGTTCTCTCCGAATA
>CAZAZA010000106.1:8994-9202 GCA_964489495.1 uncultured Bacteroides sp. | reverse complement strand
ATCTACAAAGCAGGTGGTCAATATCGAGCGCGAGCTGAAAATAAAGATTCTCGACCGCACGAGCCTCATTCTCGACATATTCGCCCGACGCGCACAGACCGCCACCGCACGCACTCAGGTGGAGCTGGCACAATACCAGTACCTTCTGCCCCGCCTTACCCGTATGTGGACCCATCTCGAACGGCAGCGCGGCGGCATCGGAATGCGC
>CAZAZA010000106.1:0-8984 GCA_964489495.1 uncultured Bacteroides sp. | reverse complement strand
AAATATCGAGGCTAAAAGAGGAACTGCGACACATTGACCGCCAGAAGACCATACAGCGAAAGAACCGGGGGAAGCTGACCCGCGTGGCTCTCGTGGGATACACCAACGTAGGCAAGTCGACAATCATGAATCTGCTCAGCAAGAGCGACGTTCTGGCCGAGAACAAGCTCTTCGCTACTCTCGACACCACCGTTCGCAAGGTCATAATCGACAATCTGCCATTCCTGCTCTCCGACACGGTGGGATTCATACGTAAGCTCCCCACGCACCTTGTCAATTCGTTCAAATCCACTCTCGACGAAGTGCGCGAGGCCGACATTCTGGTCCATGTGGTCGACATAAGCCACCCGCAGTTCGAGGAGCAGATTGAGGTGGTCAACAAGACACTGCACGAAGTATGCGGCTCGGCCGACAAGCCCATGATCTACGTATTCAACAAAATCGACGCATATCGTTACGAACCTAAAGACGCCGACGACCTCTCGCCCCGGACCGCAGAGAATGTCCCGCTCGACGAGCTGAAACACACGTGGATGTCGCGTCTGGGCGGCGACTGTGTGTTCATCTCTGCAAAAAAACGCATCAACATCGACGAGCTGAAGCAGATGCTCTACGACAAAGCACGCCAGATCCATATTGAAAGATTTCCCTACAACGACTTTTTATTCCAACGCTATGACGACGCCGACCTCCAGCCCGACGACTGACAAATTACGCCACCTCACTCCCGAAGATATACGCTCTCTCGAAGCATCAGGATGCTCGGCATCGGACTGGAGCACGGTACTCGTTCACCCCTCCGCTGACCTGGCCTGCATACGCCGCACCGACTTCGAGGGCGACGTCACGCTCGGTATCCTGCAGATGCCTGACGACTGTATCAGCGACTCCACAATTGCCAACTCCTCCGTGGGCGACCACCCGCGCATACGCCGCACCGGACTCATTCGCGGCGCCACCATAGGCTCCGGAGTCACTGTCGAAAATACCGGTTCGCTCACTTTCGATGCCGAGGCGCCCTGCGGAATGGGACTCGAAGTGAGTGTGCTCGACGAGAGCGGCTCGCGCCCCGTGTTCATATACCCCGGTATGTCGGCGCAGGCAGCCATGCTCATGTGTCTGCGTCCACGCTGGACCGAAGGAGCGGTCCACAACTTCATATCGTCGCTGCCGCCACTCCCTACTGCTGTGGGCGACGGCGCAGTGATACGCGGAGCCGGAAAAATCCATAACGTCCACGTAGGCGCCGGTGCATTTATCGAGGGCGCGTCAAGACTTGAGAACGGCGCCCTGCTCAACAATGCCCCTGCATCAGGCCGAATGGCCTACATCGGCCATGGAGTCGATGCCGTGGGATTCATCATCGAGGACGGTTCGGCCGACGCCGGTGCAATCATACGCCACTGCTATGTGGGTCAGGGAGCCTCGCTCGACAAAGGTTTTACCGCACACGACTCGCTCTTTTTCGCCAACTGCGCGCTTGAGAACGGCGAAGCCTGCGCCGTTCTTGCCGGCCCATACACCGTGTCGATGCATAAATCGTCGCTGCTCATAGGTGCCGCATACTCATTCTTCAACGCCGGCAGCGGCACCAACGCCTCCAACCATATGTACAAGATAGGCCCCGTACACTGGGGAATCATGGAGCGGGGCGTCAAGACAGCCAGCGGCGCCTACATCATGTGGGGCGCACGCGTGGGAGCATTCTCCCTGCTCATGGGGCAGCACAAGCGCCACGCCGATACGTCGGACTTCCCTTTCTCCTATATATTCGGCTCTGAAAGCGGCGAATCATCCGTACTCCCGGCCCGAATGCTGACCAGCTGCGGGCTTCAGCGCGACGCCCAGAAATGGCCCGCGCGCGACAAGCGTGTCAAAGCCCGGGTGCCCCGCCACGACCGCATAGTGTTCGAACCCCTCAACCCCGCCACCGTAGGATCCATTCTCCGCGCGCTCCGACTCAGCGAGAGCCTGCCCTCCGAGCAGCCGGGCACCGACGTCTACCGGTTCGACGGATTCAAAATCAAAGCGTCGCACCTCACATCTGGCGCACGCCTCTACCGGCTGGCACTACTGTCATACCTGCACGGCAAGGGAGCGGCCGACTTGCGCGCAGAAGCCCCTGCAGACGCCGTGCCCGAGAAGTGGACCGATATAGCAGGACTGCCCGTACCCGACAGCCTGCTGGCCGCACTCGACGAACGCCCCTACGAACATACGGAGCTGAACCCAGAAGAACTGTTCGACACCTTTGCCGCCCGATACGACGAGGCTGAACGCGCATGGATAGAGAGCTTCCTGACCCCGGCACTGCGCGAGGAGGTAAGACTGCACGGCGAGGAAGCCACCGCCGCCATCGAGTCGGCCCGCAACGCCGACCGCCGCGACTACATCGACACCGTAGCCGAAGAAGCCGTCCGCTTCTCAAAATAACCCGAAATACCGCATGACGTATGAAAAAACTAAACCCGATAGCTTGACGAGTCAGGGGCTACCGGGAATCAACACTGCAAAAGTAGTGTTTTCTTTTGATTAAAATAAATTCTGGCTCATAAAAGATTGTAGATCTGACAATACTATTGGTTCGGATGTTCCGGGGAACATCCCTACATACTGGAATACACATTTTATTTGTGTTTGGACTATAATTTGGTTAGATGAAGCCATTCTTTAGCTGGCTGTTTACAGCTGCAGCCGTCCACACCGGCCGCAGCCCTCGTCGTAAATTTGGGGATCATCAACTATTTTTTGCACAGCTATGAAATAATGAGTATTTTTGCAACTTAATATTATATAGCGAACCAAGACATGCCGCAATACACATATATAAAGATTGCGCTCATCGAGCAAAATCAGCAATCCTCCACGACCCTCATTGAATATTCGCCTGACGGCAGCGGGTTTACGGGTGATGTCCCCGTCCCTTCGGCGATATTCGATTGTTTTCTCAACGCCCGTGAATGCTTCGTTCAATGGACCACACGTGAGGCAAATTATTTCGCCCTGATCTTCCGCAACCCATTTTCCACCGACCGCACCGGGTTCTATATGGTGACGATGTGTGTAAAGGCGGGAGCTGCGTTGACAGGCCGCGAGACACTGCGTGCACTCACATCGTTGCGGAAAACTCTTGTCGAGGAGAAACGAATGACTCCCGCTGCCATAGAGGAGACAATCGCATCTTGCGGGATTCCGGCTGAACCGCGCAGCTTCGACGCATGGCGCATAGCTCCGACATATGTCCGCAATGCCGAAGCCAAGCCATGTTACCGTTCATACGTCTCGACCCACGAGCTTGAAAACTATTTCACCTTCCCCATCCAGGAAGAGTATGAGAAATACAGCTGCGTGATATATGTCACAGCCACTACCTCGTTACGTCCGGGTGTGGAGATACAGCACGTAATCACACCGTTACGCAATATATATAGCGTGATTACTCCCGCCGGCGTGGAGTCATCGCGTCCGTCGGTAGCCGCCGGCGACCGTATCGTCATCACTTACAGCCGTCAGGGTTACTCGCCGGTGCGTGAAGCCGTCGTGGCCGGCAAACCGTCGGCATTTGTCACTTATGACGGAGCGCGTATGCTTGTGCGTCCGGAGTCGGAATGCCAAATACTGTTTACGCGCCGTATACCCCTAACTGTCCGCAGTGCGAAGGGTGGCCCGGTCACCGGATACACAGTCACCGTGAACGGCCGTCCGGTGGACACCATGCAGCCATATATAGAGATTTCCGACCAGGACATAAAGTCGGGTTCACCTGTGGTGGTGACGGTCAACTCCAACAACTTCATATCCGAAAAAATAGAACTTAAACCTGAGGAATGTACCCCCGACCACCCGCTG
Source organism: uncultured Bacteroides sp. (assembly GCA_964489495.1). Lineage (GTDB taxonomy): Bacteria > Bacteroidota > Bacteroidia > Bacteroidales > Muribaculaceae > Paramuribaculum. The sequence goes on along the minus strand of CAZAZA010000106.1, from coordinate 5,135 downwards.
TCGGTTATGCTCAATCCTTTGGAACAAGGCATAACCCTCCGGCTCGATTTCGGCGAGGGCCGTGTTTTTGAAGAGCAGATTTCGCTTGAGAAGAACACTCCGGAATACAGCCAGCTTCATGGCGGCTCATTCCACGGGTTCAGGGCACGCCGCCTGACGATCCCCGGAGGAGGCGAAATTTATTATATCGACGTACGTTCGGGCGCCAAACCATGCGCACCGGCATTTGACAACGTCTCGTCTGACGGCCGTCCGGCTGCCCCTCGGTTCGACCGGTCGCTGCCACGTGTCGAAAGCGAGACAGAACAGGAGCCTGAGGAAAGCGAGTCGGAACATCGGTCACGCCGTCGTCGCCGTCGCCGCCGCAACAATATATTAGGAATAGCCATCGGTATAGTGTTGGTTGCCGCCATGATTACCGGTGCCGTATTCTTCCTGTTCCCGTCGTGGTTCGACAAGGCCGAGAACCGTGAGGCAGCTCTTAATGACACTTCCGCTGACACCGTCACCACTGTCATTCGTGATACCGTGGTCACCGCTGTTGCCGCCGACCAGGTCGTGCAACCTGAAGCAACGGAAGCACCTGCCCAGACTGTCCAGTCCGACTATCGCTATCTCAACGAAAGCCGTACATGGAGCCGCGACTCCATGACGACCGATACCGAACGTGCGCTCTACGATGCTATTGCTGCCGGCGACATCGAGCGGATTGTCCGCAACCCCTATTTCCTTGACGGTAAAGCATCGAATGCAGACGCTGTAAAGGTTGCCGATATAATATGGGCATCGTTCGGTTCGGACACCCAGAAATCGAATGAGAAGGTGCTTCGCGATTTTGCAAAGACCGGAAACATCGATCTTCATGAAATGTACGAGAAACTCGCCCATTACCGTTCGCGTGAACCTAACAAAACGCCCCGTCCTACCAAATAAAAAACGTCATCATAGTTATGGAAACAAGCTATAAGATAAAAAAATATCCTTGTGCCGCACGCCGGATATGCCGCACACTCACACTGCGTAGTCCGGAACTTGCTGCCACTTACCGCGAGCGTCATGCCGCAGTATGGCCCGAGATAATATCCGGGATAAAGGAAGTCGGCATACTTGAAATGGAGATATACCTGCTGGGCACAACAGCGTTCATGATACTCGAAGTGCCTGAGGACCTCGATGTCGATGCCGCCTTCGCACGTCTCGCAACCCTTCCGCGCCAGCAGGAATGGGAGGACTACATGTCGATATTCCAGGATGCTCCCGAAGGTTCGACGAGCGACCAGAAATGGAAGACAATGGAGCGTGTCTTTCACCTTCCGGAATAAAACAGAGTGTCATGCAGACCGTGATGTTTCATTCCACCATCTTCGGGCCGATACACTCGCGCCGCCTCGGAGTGTCGTTGGGCATCAACCTTATGCCCCGCGACGGCAAGGTGTGTTCGTTTGACTGCCTGTATTGCGAGGCAGGGTTCAATGCCCAAGGTCCCGGGAAAACCGGAGTGCCCTCACGCGACGAAGTGGCGCGCCTGCTTGAAGAAAAGCTCGTGCAGATGAGTGCCGATTCCGACCCGCTCGATGTCATAACTTTCTCCGGCAACGGCGAACCGACGCTGCACCCTGATTTCTCCGGTGTGATTGACGACACAATACGCCTCCGTGACCGCTATTATCCCGATGCCCGTATAAGCGTGCTGTCCAATTCCACCATGATAGGAAGGAGCGAGGTCGACAACGCGCTTCGACGTGTCGACAACAATATCCTCAAACTCGACTCGGCGATTGAGTCGACCATGCGCCTGCTTGACCGTCCCGGCTCACCACAGTTTACTGTAGAGTCGGTCATACCTCAGCTTGCCAAATTTGCCGGGCAGTGCGTCATACAGACCATGCTCGTGCGCGGCAGTCACGACGGAGAGACGATAGACAACACAACACCCGTCGAGCTTGACGCACTGGCCGAAGCCTACAGCCGTATACGTCCGCGTCAGATAATGCTCTATTCGATTGACCGTCCGACTCCCGAGACGCAACTGACAAAAGTGTCCCGCGAGGAAATCGAAGTTTTTGCCGAGCGTCTTCGCCGCGAAGGCCATATAGTTTCAGTTGCATGAACGGCTCGCTTGTCGACATACCTGCTCCGCTGCGCGAAGGCGACCGCATTGCGATAGTGTCGCCCTCAGGCACTGTGAAAGACGAATTCGTCTTTCATGCCGCCGATGTGCTTGCCGCGCAGGGCTGGCGTCCTTCTATCTCGCCGCATGCACTCGGACGTTACGGCACTTACAGCGGCACGGATGACGAGCGTTTCGACGACCTGAGTGCCGCCCTGCTCGAACCCTCCGTGCGTGCCGTATTCTGCGCCCGTGGCGGTTATGGCGCGGTACACTTGCTCGAACGCCTCAACCGCCTCCCGCTCGAAGCAGATCCGAAATGGCTTATAGGCTACAGCGACATAACAGCCTTGCATGCGCTCATGCATTCGCGCGGCTTGGCAAGCATACATGGCCCCATGGCCAAGCATCTGTCGAATTTCGACGGCCTTGATGACGATTCACAGCGCTTGTTCGCCCTGCTCCGTGGCCAATCTCCCGACCTGGAGCTGGAACGTCATCCCTACAATGTCCCCGGTCATGCGCGTGGGCCTCTGATCGGTGGCAATCTTGCCGTGATAATGGGACTGTTCGGAACGCCGTACGATCTGATACGTCCCGATACAATCCTGTTTGTGGAGGACATATCCGAGCCTGTCTATAAAGTCGAACGACAGTTCTACCAGCTTCATCTCAGCGGGGCGTTGCGTCGGCTCAAAGGCATAGTTTTCGGCCAGTTTACCGAATATTCCCCTGATGTCAATTGCGACAGTATGGAAACCATGCTGTCACGGATATTGAGCGACTACAGCATGCCGATAGCTTTCAATGCCCCTATAGGACATGTCGACCATAATGTTCCCATACTCGAAGGGGCCAACTGCCTGTTCGAGGTGTCATCCCACGGGGATGCTGTTTTGAAATTTTCGCTCTGAATTCAGCTTCCGGGAGCACGAAAGATTTGCGCAATTCATGAAGATTGTGTAACTTTGCAAGCAAATAAAGAAATGTCTGGGTCTCACCAATGTCCGGTGAGATTCATTCTTTTTTTATATTTCCATAAAAAAACGATTATTAACTTAACATCCCGATACTATGGCAATAACCTACATGACCAAAGAAGGTTATAAGAAAAAAATGGAAGAAATCGCTTACCTCGAATCGGTAAAGCGTCCTGAAATATCACGTGCAATAGCCGAAGCCCGCGACAAGGGCGACCTGTCCGAAAATTCAGAATATGATGCGGCCAAGGAGGCCCAGGGTCTGCTTGAAATGAAAATCTCGCAACTTAAAGACCTCGTGGCCAATGCCCGCATTATCGACGAGAGCAATCTGAATAACGAGGAGGTGCAGATACTTAACCGCGTGAAGATTCGTAACACCGGTAACGGAATGGTTGCCGAATACACCATCGTGGCCGACAGCGAGGCAAATCTGAAGGAGAAAAAGATCGGGTCGAGCACTCCGATCGCCCAAGGACTGCTCGGACACAGACTCGGCGAAATCGTCGAGATAAAGGTGCCTGCCGGTCTGATGAAATTTGAAATCGTAGAGATAAACTTCTAAGCCATGCCGTCGATATTCAGCCGTATTATCGCGGGCGAGATACCTTCGTACCGCGTTGCCGAGGATGACCGCCATTATGCATTCCTTGACATCAATCCCGTTACTCCCGGTCACACCCTTGTCGTTCCCAAGCGCGAAGTGAGCTATATATTCGACCTCAGCGACGAGGAACTTTCCGCATTGACCCTTTTTGCCAAACGCGTGGCTAAGGCCGTCGAGAAAGCCGTGCCTTGCAAGCGCATAGGAGTCACTGTGATAGGTCTTGAGGTGCCGCATGCCCACATCCATCTGCTCCCTATCAACACGGAGGCCGACATGGATTTCAGCCATAAGCAGACCCTCCCGGCCGAGCGCATGGCTGCCCTTGCCGAGGCTATAGCCAAGGAATTCAAATAAATGTTTCTAACCTCTAACCCGCAATCATTTGAACAAATATCTCCTTACAATGGCCCTCGCAGGTGCCGGCAGCTTTATCGCGGCCGATGCCTGCACCAGCCTTATAGCCGCCAAAGGGGCGACTGCCGACAACAGTGTGATGATCACTTATGCAGCCGACAGCCACACTCTTTACGGCGAGCTGTACAGACAGCCTGCGGCCGATCATCCGAAGGGTGCCATGCGCCAGATTTATGACTGGGACACGGGACGTCATCTCGGACAGATACCCGAAGTCCCTCACACATATTCCACTATTGGAAATATGAACGAGCACGGTCTGACGATAGCCGAGAGCACCTGGGGCGGACGACATGAACTTGCCGGATCGGGAATCATCGATTACGGTTCGCTGATTTACATCACTCTCCAACGTGCACGCACTGCCCGCGAGGCAATCGACGTAATGACATCGCTCGTCCGCGACTACGGATATGCCAGCGAGGGTGAATCGTTTTCAATCGCCGACCCCGACGAAGCCTGGATAATGGAACTTATAGGCAAGGGCAAGGACGACAAAGGTGCTGTGTGGGTGGCACGCCGGGTGCCCGACGGATATATTTCGGGACATGCCAATCACAGCCGCATACACCAGTTCCCGCTTGACGATCCAAAGAATACCCTTTATAGTCCCGACGTAATTGATTTCGCCCGCTCTAAGGGGTACTTCAAGGGCAAGGACAAGGATTTCAGCTTCTCGCGGGCATATGCTGTCTATGACAGCGGCGCGTTGCGCGGTTGCGACGGGCGAGTATGGGCCTACTATAACAAGCATGCCGATGGCATGGACCGTTATCTTCCATGGATTCTTGAAGGCAAGGGAGAGATACTTCCGCTCTGGGTCAAGCCTTCGCGCCCTCTGGCAGCCCGCGATCTGAAAGCTATGATGCGAGACCACTTTGAGGACACTCCCATGGATATGACCAAGGATGTCGGCGCAGGGTCTTACAAGCTCCCTTATCGCTGGCGCCCGCTGACCTATAGTGTTGATTCTGTGGAATACACCCATGAACGCGCCATCGCCACCCAGCAGACCGGATGGAGC
>CAZAZA010000105.1:0-9375 GCA_964489495.1 uncultured Bacteroides sp. | reverse complement strand
GGTTTTGAAACGGATATTTATAGGCTTGAGGCTGTTTAAAGCCCGGTTGCCGGACTTTCTCAAAAACGGCCGTTTTTTGAATTAATAATTTCACTAAACCATATCTCGATGTTTAGTTAGCAATGAGTTATCTCTAAAAAATATTAAACTAATTGAGATTAATAAAGATATATAAATCAAAATTATAGCGATGGTTGCGATCGTATCTGTAGTTTTAAGTATTGAAGGATTGAATCTCATATCGATGATAGTTTCTCCGGCAGGTATTCTTATTGCTCGTAATAAGTAGTTTACTCGTCCAATTTCAGTTTCTTTGCCATTTATATAAGCTTTCCATCCCCAGGGAAAATAGATTTCGGAAAATACAGCTATGCCTCCAGTCTTACTTTTAGACTTATAAACTAAATTATTGGGAGCATATAGGGTTTCATAAATAGTATCTCCCTGAGATTTCGTAGAAATTTCTCCTAATGAAGTATTATATTTTTTATCAGCAACAGCTTTGTTCCTAATGTCAATGTTTGATAGAGCCGACATTTCTTCATTGGGTGTCATAACGTAATCAATATCAGATATTATCCATGCATTACCTAGTGCATTTTTGTTATATGTAACGTTGCCTTTATTATCAACGATATATCTAGCATTTAACATATTTAATATTGTTGAATCGCTATGATTAGGATTCCCATTAATAAAATTAACCAAATGTTGATCTATAATGTCTTGGTAACGAGTTAGTTTAGCAGCGTGGTAACCTCCAATCATTTTGTGATAATAAGATGGTGCTGCACTAAAAAAACGAGGGATATCCATTACACGATAATTCATAAATGAATCTTTAAGAATAATAGAATCCGCTTTAGTCTTTTCGATAGGGGTTTCTGTTATAGAATCATATTTAATGAAACTATTGTGATCGATATATCGTTTATCGACAGAATATAAATCTATTATTGTGATGATTACGAGAGAAGATGCTGTTATTGATAGATTTAATTTTTCTTTCATATAGAGTAAAAGAATAACGAATGTGATAAATACGATAAATAGGCTTCTTAATGCATCTGATCTAACTAGTCCATATCTGAGAGATTCAATAGTTGAAGATATGTAAGGATTACTTAGTGAGAACGTTTTTATAGTTTGTGTATCATAACCTTGGTTGATAAGTGCTGTGGATATATATTTATCAACCATATAATCTTGTTCTGTAATAGATGACCCCAAAATATTGGGAAATATGTAAACAATAGCACATATTCCAAATGTAATTCCAAAACTTAGGAAGAGAGGTCTTTTATAAAGACACAAACTATTCTTAGTATATATTATTTTAGATAATGCTAATATAGCAAGTAATGGCATTGTAAATTGTGCTATAACAAGAATACTTTCGACTGCTCTAAATTTTGAATATAAAGGAATAGAATAAAGCATTATGTCAGTGAATAGCATTGCATGTTTGCCCCATGAAAGGATAATAGAAAAAATGGTAAGACTAAGTAAAATCCACTTGATGGGATTTTTGATAATTATACATCCTAATATAAATAAGGCTACAATCAAAGCACCTACATATACAGGACCATTAGTGCCTTCTGGATCCCCAAAATATTGAGGCACATTGACAAGATATTGTTGGGTGATTGGATCAATATTTTCAGCTTCTTTCAGATTAGTTAAATCCATAAATTCCATTTTCCCATCAACAGGTTTCACTGAAGCTCCACCCTTAATATTAGGAATCAACAGGGTAAATGTTTCTGATGGTTGATAACTATATTGTGTAATATAATCTTTTTGAAGACCGGAAGGTTGTTTGTTATTGTTGGAAGAAAGGTCACTATATCTTCCTCTGATTGTTTCTTTGGAATATTCATAGGTGCCGTAAAGATTTGGCAAATTTGCACTTATGGCGAATATTGCAGAAATGGTAATAAAAAGAGATGATAGAAACCATTGCTTCGTACAATTGTGCTTTATAGCATATAATAAAAATGAAATGATAAATCCTAATACAACGAAAATAAAATAGTATGTCATTTGAAAATGGTTGTTGGCAATTTGCATCATTCCAAACAATGCTGTGATGGAGGCTCCAAATAAGTAGTGCCTTTTATAGCATAATATAATGCCTGCAATTGTAGGTGGAATATATGCTAATGTTACAAATTTCCAGATATGACCGGCTCCAATAAGTATTATATAGTATGAGGATAATCCATATGCAATTGCACCAAGTAAAGCTATCCAATAGCGCATTTTTAGAGATAGAAGAAGGATTAGAAAACCAATCATCATCATTGCAATAAGATTTGATGGAGCTGGCAACCTTAGTCCCATTATTGTGTTTATCCACCTAAAAAGTTTATTGGATGGATAGGTAGGATTTATTTGAAATGTTGGCATCCCAGAAAACAATGAATTTGTCCATCTCGATGTTTCACCTGTTTGTTCGTAGAATGACTTTCCTTCTTGACCGACAGATACTCCTTGAAGAATATCTGGCTGTTGAAGAGTGTTTCCCTCAATTACATCAGGGTAAAAGAAAGTAATTGAAATTGTTGCAATAATAGCCAAACATGCTACTAATTGGATAGTAGCTTTTATTTTAGATTTTAATAGATTCATATGCTGAGAGTTATGTTTAAGGATATTATTTTAACGTTGTATTTGATTATAGATTATTTCCTTACCAAGAATATCTTAAACCAACAGGTAGATTAAACTCAAATCTTTTACCCTCCCAAATAGATGGTTCGGGGGACTTGTTTAGATAATATTTAATAGAAGGTTCAATATATACATCAAACCTTTCAGAGACTCGATATCCTATACCAATTCCACTAGAGATAAATAACTGAGGAGTTAGTCCTTTTTGTTGTGGAAGATTTAAATAAAGAGGATTCGATGTTTGTGTTTTTGTTTCTATTGGGATATCGATACCAAATTTACATGGAATATACCCAGAGAAATGTTTGGTATTTACCATATTATAGTTTATTCCGACGGGAATACTAAGATAATAATTGTTAAAATCGCTTTTAGCATATCGATCTTCTAATTTGTAATTGATGTATCCCTTTTGATATGTGAGGGATATACCGGTACTAAGACTTATGCTAGAATTCAGCCTACGGTCGAGAGTTATACCTAATGTTAAAGGTATGTCATAATGGTAATCTGTCTGTAAAGGTTGTGTAGAGATTATGCCATTATCATTAAAAGATGATGATTTCGTTGTACTACTATATGTAGTAGTATATGCCATCGATATATTCCATCCCTTTTTGTTGAGAATCGATTGGCTATATTTAATTCCAGGATTTAATAATTTTCCAGATTGGTTAATAGGTGATTTTATAGAATCAGTAATGCCTATTTCATCGGTGTGTGTTGCATCTTTACAAACATCAGATATGTCGCTAATGGATTGCATAGTATCGGGATAAATACTTTGCGAAACGGCACAACTAGATGCTATACCAAACTCCTTATTGGTTTGCTTTCTTTTTAATGAATTTGATAATTCAAGTTTTTTGTTTATTTGAATATTTATAGTATTAGGATGTATTGCTTTATTCGCTTGTGTTGCGATTTGTGGTTGCGTGGAAGATATATGGGTATCCTCCATATTATCTAAGTATTGGTAAACAAATTGAGCAATAAGAATAATCAACAGTGCATAATATTTAGTCCTATAATCGGTTATAAGCTTTCGTAATAAGACTTTTGCATGATATAATTGTGATGCGGATGTGCTTGGTTTAATTCCTAAAATTTCACTAATTTCTTTATGGGATTTGTTTTCAAGTACAGCTAGTCTGAAGATCGTCTTATATCCGTTGGGTAGTTTTTCTATGATTGCATCTAATTCCTCATATGTTAAAATATCATTAGTATCAGGAACGTCAATAATGTCAATGTCTTCTTCAAGCATAGAAAATAGATCCAAACGCTCTAAATATTTTAGTGAAATATTTCGCATTATGGATCCCATCCAAAATTCAAAACTGTTTTCATCTTTCAGCTTCTCTAAATTAGTGAATATAACAATAAATCCGTCATGAAGAATATCCTCAGAAGCTTTCTTGTCAGACACATATTTCCTAATAATACTCATCATTCGCATAGAATAAGTGGAATAAAGGATTTCCATAGCTCCTTTATCTCCCTCTTTACAAAGGCGAATAAGTTCGTATTTAGTCATATAATCAGTTTGTTATGTCCTGTAATATCATAGTTAAGGGCTTTATTTAACTTGTGAAGGTAGGGAATATTTTAAAATACACCAAAAAGAAGTTGTTAGATAGTTTCTTACATATTTGATCTTAGAAACAATGGGCCACAATTTACGAGGTTTAAGCCCGAATTTTTCCTCATAATGAGGATTTATAAGCCAAAACAATGAATTCTTGATATTTAAATTTGATGATTTATTTAATGAATAAAAAGATTCAATTGTTATATGAGTAGATTTAATATCAAGAAGCTCTTTTATGCATGCATTACTTTCATTAAATAAATTTAAGATAGAGGTATAAATTACATTTGGTAATAAATGAATAAATGGAACAAATGATAATACCTTACTTTTACAGATTTGTTGATGACCACCAAAAGGCATCTGCCATGCAGGAAAAGCTAAAAAAACAATTCCGTTTATGGATAGATGCTTTTCAAAGAATTGTAACAATTCCTGCTTCTTAGATATGTGTTCAAAAACATCATGACATATTATTATATCATAGTGTTTTTTGTTGAAGTCGTATTTAAATATATCTGCAGCTATAAATTCATACTTTAATCCAGAATCATGAAAAAAAGAGTTGGCTTGATTAATACGGTTGGATGAGATGTCAATTCCAGTAACGTTACAACCATAAACAGCGAAAGGGAGGAGGTTTCCCCCTTCCCCACAGCCAACTTCTAGGATTTCCATATTTGGATTTATCTTAATGAATTGGCTTATGTATGGAATAAAATATTTCTTAGATGTTTTACTTAATTCTGAAAAATATCTTAATCTATCGGTATGTCGATCTTGCATATGAAAAGGAGAATTCCCCCATGTTTTTAGAAACATGGGGGAATTTTTATTTAGTTGGCTGCAATTTCAAGTTGTGATCCGGCAGCTACGGTAAAAGGAACATCTATGGTTAATGCTTCTCCAATATTAAAGTTAAGTTTAGCTTTATTGCTAACATTAACATTTTTAGATTGAATAAACCATCCTGAAACAACTGTGTTTGATGTGACAGATTGATTGTTAAATGTTGTAATGTTATTTGCCGCTGATACTGCTGCAAATGCATTGCAAAGACCATATCCCATTTCTAGATTCCATGTGCCATTTGTTCTACCTGATGTCTTAGAATATGAGTAAGAGCCAATCTTTTGAGATGTTTTTTCGATTATATCAACAACTTCCTTTCCACTCAGTTCCGGGTTTACAGATAGAATTAATGCGGCTACTCCTGCGACATGAGGAGCTGCCATTGAGGTTCCATCCATTGTCCCAATTCTGTTTCCCGGTAATGTTGACAGAATATTAGAACCTGGTGCAACTACATCAAGGCTGTTGCCATAAGAAGAAAAAGAAGATCTTTTATTTGCGCTGTCAATAGACCCTACAACTAAAATATCTGGTGAACAGCTTGCGGGATAATCTACTCCGTTTTTCGCCGCATTTCCAGCAGCAAAAATTACCACCATCCCCTTACCATTACGACCAGATTTAATAGCAGTATTTATAGCGTCCTCGAGAACTGCACTATGTAGTTTGTCATATAGACGGCCTCCCTGATCTCCCCAAGAATTATTGATAACAGATGCTCCATGGGTTCTGGCATAACCGATACCAGAAGCAAGTTCGCTGCTTATTATATTTGAGGATGCGTTTAGAGTGTGACTAATAGACATTATAGTGCTATTAGGAGCTACACCTGCGATTTGGATTTTGTTATGGTTAGCACCAATAATACCACCCACATGGGTTCCATGATCGCCCCTAACAACAGATGGAGATTTCTTTGTAATTAAATCATAAGATAACGAACTGTAATTGTTCGCAAACTCCTTATGACTCTGATCCACCCCTTGGTCTAATACTGCTACTGTGATGCTTGGATTACCTTTTGTGATATCCCAAGCATTACATAGCCCCATTTTGTCGATTGCCCATTGTTGGCTTATATTAGGCTCAGATGGACGTTCATTTGTTTCGAAATTAAAAATAAACGCTGGATCGACATCTTCAAAATTGCCTGATTCATAGAAGATATTGGACATAAGAAGCCCATTTGAAGTTATTGGAGCTTTTAAAATATACCAATTAGGCACATAATCAATTTCTCTGATAACTTCGGCTCCTTGTTTTTTGGCAAATTCTTCAAGTAACGCTTTACCTTGGTCTCCAACTTTTACATAAAAAAACTCACTTGTAGCGATACAATCTTGAATGGTTGAACCAAATACAGGAGCTACGTATAAATTTCTATCTTCAAGTTCAGAAATAATACGTTCTGAAGAGGACGCCGTTGATGTTTTTTGTAGCTCTACGATACTCCAATAACGATTTTCGGTGTCTTGAGAAACCCCTTGTTTTATTATGTTTTTGATAGATACATTCCTTGAGGAAGAAAATGTACTTGATGTTAGCGTGCTATCTGGTGAAGCGATATAATAAACATCTTTAAGGGAGGATATGCCAATCTTTTCTCCCTGGTACCAATAGTAGTAATCTGAATCATCTCCAGATCGAGATGCTAAACTTTCGTTTCCCATACCCTCTGATAACAAGTCTTCGTCAAAAGTGTCATTACAAGATACTATTGATGCCGACAAGAATATAGATATGAGAAGGTGATAAAAACCTTTAATAGTCATACCAATACTCGTTGATGATTATTTGTTGCTTTTCAAGGTCTCGACTTCAGACTGTAATGTCTTGATAGCATCGATCATGACGGGTATTATGGCTGTGTAGTTGATAAGTTTATTTCCTTCGTCATCGGTTAATACGACATTTGGGAGAACCTTTTCAACTTCTTGAGCTAAAAGACCAATCTCATTTCCATTTCCACCTGTTTTTAAAATCGAACTTGAAGAATTATCGGCAAATGTGTATGATACTGGACGAAGTTTTAGAATAGAACTAAGCCCATTGTTGAGATTCTGGACATTGGTTTTCGCACGCGCATCAGAGTAATTATAGACGTTCTTAACCTGAATGCTATTGAAGGTACTAGTTCTGGTGTTGTAGAAACAAACCTGATCCCCTGTTCCAGCGAGACGAGGAATAGATGGCGTGAGGTCTATCTGGAAGAAGTTGTTGGTTTTGCACTTGAGCCATGCACCTGTGGCATTCATGGTCATGGTGTAGAACTCGTGGGGAGAAGTATCACCCAAGGTGATTTTGCCCTCAGACGTGTACTTAAGCTGTGCGTTTGCTCCCACGCAAACGCACAGGAGGGCAACGACTAATAATGATTTTAGGTTTTTAAGCATATTGTTTATGATGTTTTGTTTGTTGTCTATATATAAGTACAAGAAATCGTCTAAATAATGCACGAGGAAAGAAAAAAAATTTACCCCCCCCCCCCCATTTTAATACGCTGATTTTTAGCATATTAGAAAAGAGAGTAGGCTTATAAGAGGCTAAGAATGATAAAGATATGTGGAGGGTAATCAATATAGGTCAATATATGAAGTTGCAATGAACGTTGAAAAAAGGTGCTATCTATTTGGCCAAATAAGAATAAATTCATATATTTGCAGCAATAAAACAATATAAAAATAAAACAATAATTATGGATAACAATAGAATATCCGCCTTGAAAAGACGAGTCGAAGAGAACGAGATTCGACCACGAGAGGCGAGAGAGGCTCTAGAACATCACCTGCGCCAGTTGCATAGGCTTGGTGCTACCCTTGAGGATAGTGTGTGTGGAATACTCCGGAAGGTAATAGCCCAATCGGAGGCTGTGGAAGAACTTGACAGACTTACTGACGGAGCATGGCGAGAATAATTGCAATAGCGAACCACAAGGGTGGTGTCGCAAAGACTACAAGCTGTGTAAACATAGCAGCAGCTTTGGCAAAGATGGGTCGCCGGGTCTTGCTTGTTGATGTGGATCCACAGGCTAACCTCACGAGCAGCTTCACTGATGAGAGCAAGATTGAGGCATCTATTTATGATGCCATGAAGGGTGCCGCTACCCCGATTATGAATATCGGGGACAATCTTGACTTGATACCGTCCCATATAGACCTTGCCGGAGCTGACATGGTGTTTAGCAACAAGATTGCTCGGGAGCAGATTCTCAAAAACATTCTCGATGAGATTAAGGAGAACTATGACTACATCATCATAGACACTCCTCCGGCTCTTGGTCTTGTGACAATCAACGCACTTACGGCGGCGCAGAGTGTGATCATTTCAATCTGTGCGGAGACGCTGCCGTTACGAGGTCTTGTAATGCTCGATGAAATGATTGGCGATATCGCACGGAGCATCAACCGTGGTCTGCATGTGTCTGGTATTATTATAGCAAAGTATAATCGACGCAAGCTTGACAATGCGGTGATTGATGCTATCCGTGAAAAGTATGGAGACAAAATCTTCAAAACATACGTGAGAACGTGCGTGGCTGCGGCCGAGGCTCCCACTTACCGTCAGAGTGTGTTGGACTATGCTCCGGATTCAAATGCTGCTGCCGATTATATGGCATTGGCAAGAGAAATAGATAATCAAACAATATAAAAATAATAAAAGATATAAATATTAAAATAAAACAATATTTATGGCACGAAGAACACTTACATCGGATTTGCTGGGAACCGTGACCGGGCTGAGTAAGGAGAGCGAGGCTGAAGTTTCCAAGACTTCCACTCCCGGTGATAAAATGCAAGGAGAGTTGACGGGGGAGATCGGCAAGCGCAAACCGGGACGCCCCAAAGTCGGTGCTGACGAAATTGAGGTAAACGTTACGTTCAGACTTCCGGATTCATTGATTCAAGAGGTGAAGATGCTTGCAGTCGTAGAGCGAACCACACAGAAGGAGATTGTTATTGCCGCGTTAAGGGAATATCTCGCCGGACAATCTAACAATAAATAAATATTACAATAATTAAATATAAAATCATAACAATATAACAATATAACAGTATAACATATAGCAATATTTATGGCAAGAGGCGAGGCAGAATAAGCTTTCGCCTCTTGTTGTAAGACTGAATTTGGTGGTCTCGAAAAAAGGTGTTAAATTTGCGAAAAGTGTAAAAGAAAATATATTGATAATATACGCCCCCCCTGATGGCGCGAGGAACGAGCGCCTAACTGTTCAAAATTTCAGATTATGGATATAGAGA
>CAZAZA010000104.1:0-9408 GCA_964489495.1 uncultured Bacteroides sp. | reverse complement strand
GTATGTGTTCCTGAGCGACCTTCGCTCCACGCTGATTCCCGCCATCGCCATCCCTGTGGCCCTTGTGGGCACCTTCTTCGCGATGAAGCTGATCGGATTCTCGGTGAACCTGATCACGCTGTCGGCGCTGGTGCTTGCGATCGCGATTGTGGTCGACGACGCCATTGTGGTGGTCGAGGCGGTGCATGCCAAACTCGACGCGGGCTATCAAAGCTCGCGCAAGGCCGCAATCGACGCGATGAACGAAATCGGCACGGCCATCATCTCCATCACCCTTGTGATGATGCTGGTGTTCATCCCCGTGTCGTTCATGCCGGGCACCGCCGGTATCTTCTACCAGCAGTTCGGTCTGACCATGGCGATAGCCATCGGATTCTCGGCGCTTAACGCGCTGACGCTGTCGCCGGCGCTCTGCGCCGTGTTCCTCAAGCCTCACAAACGCGAGGACGGCACCACCGTCTCGCTCAAGGAGCGTCTGGCCGAGAGCTACGCCGCCGCCGGCGAGGCCATGGCCGCCAGAGTGAAAGGGAACTGGGAGACCATGTGGCTGCCGCTGATCACCGTGGCGCTGCTGGTGGCCACGATCACCATGATGGTGCTCGGATGGTTTGACTTCGAGAATGTGCTTAAAGGCATCATAGCTATCGTCTGCGCCGTCGGCACCGTGTGGGGCCTCTTCACTCAGGCGTTCAAGCAGGCATTCGAACGTGTCTACGAGAGCACGCTTACAGGCTACCGCAAGGTGGTGAAATTTTTCGTGGGCCACAAGATCACGTCGTTCGGCGTGGTCGGCGCCGCCGTAGCGCTGCTTGTGTGGCTGATGAGCACCACCCCGTCGGCCCTTGTGCCCAACGAGGACACCGGCATGTTCTTCGTGATGGTCGACATGCCCCCGGGCACATCGCAGGAGCGCACGCTCGAGGTGCTCGAGCAGGTCGACAACCTCATGAAGGATATTCCCGCCATCAACTACCGCCAGATGATCGACGGCTACTCGTTTATCGCCGGCGCGGGTCCCACCTACGGCACTTTCATCGTGAAGCTGAAGGACTGGAAGTATCGCGACAGCAAGACGGAGAATGTCGACGCCATCCTCGGGCAGGTGATGGGCATGGCCAACAAGGTGGTGACCGACGGCCGTGTGATCGCATTCGCGCCCCCTATGATCACGGGTTACTCCGTGACCAACGGTTTCGAGCTTAAGATGCAGGACAAGACCGGCGGCGACATCAACCAGTTCTTCGCCGTGGTGCAGGGTTTCCTGGCCGCCCTCAACCAGCAGCCCGAAATCGCCATGGCATACACCACGTTCAACCCCACTTTCCCCCAGTATAAGATCGACATCGACGCCGCCAAGGCGCAGCAGGCCGGCCTGAGCACCTCGACGATTCTGTCGACCATGCAGGGCTATTTCGGCTCGATGTATGTGTCGAACTTCAACCGCTTCGGCAAGATCTACCGCGTGATGATGCAGGCTCCCCCGCAGGCGCGCGTGTCGATGGAGTCGCTCAAAAACATCAAAGTGCGCACCGCCTCGGGCACCATGGCTTCGCTTGAGAATTTCGTGACCCTGACGAAGGTCTACGGCCCCGACCTGCTGAACCGCTTCAACCTGTTCACCTCGATTTCCGTTACCGGTAACCCTGCCGAGGGGTATTCGTCGGGTCAGGCGCTGGCCGCCATCGAGCGCGTCGCCGCCGAGACTCTGCCCCAGGGCTTCGGCTACGAATACTCGGGTATGACCCGCGAGGAGGGTGGCAGCAACTCGGGCAACGCCACGGCCGTGATCTTCGGTCTGTGTCTGCTCTTTGTCTACCTGCTGCTGTCGGCCCAGTATGAGAGCTACATCCTGCCGTTCTCGGTTATCCTCTCGATTCCGTTCGGTCTGATGGGTTCGTTTATCTTCGCCAAGATCTTCGGCATCACCAACAACATCTATCTGCAGATTTCGCTGATCATGCTTATCGGTCTGCTGGCCAAGAACGCCATCCTTATCGTGGAGTTCGCCCTCGAACGCCGCCGCACGGGCATGTCGGTGCTCAACGCCGCCATAGCCGGAGCCGGAGCGCGTCTGCGCCCGATCCTCATGACCTCGCTGGCCCTTATCATCGGCCTTCTGCCTATGATGTATGCCTCGGGTGTCGGTGCTAACGGTAACAAAGCGCTCGGTACAGGTTCGGTCGGAGGCATGCTCATCGGTATGATCTTCCAGATATTCATTGTCCCGGCTCTGTTTGTGGCCTTCCAGCTCATTCAGGAAAAGATTACCCCGATCAAGTGGAAGGATACCGACAATGCCGGCATCGAGAGCGAGATCGAGCAGTACTCGCGTTCATAACCCAGTAATTTGGTGACAAAAATTACCGAAATGAAAATCAAGAATCAAATCATAATGGCTGCAGCCGTGTTTGTGGGCGCCACGGCGCTCACCGGCTGCGGCATCTACAAGAAATATCAGACGCCGACCGACACGCCTCTGACCGCCGAATACGCGCAGGCACTCGAAAGCACGCCCGATCCCGAGTCGTTCGGCAACCTGCCGTGGCAGCAGGTGTTCACCGACCCCGTGCTTGCCGACCTCATCCAGCGTGCGCTTGACAACAACAAAGACCTGGCCAATGCCAAGCTCAATGTCGACATGGCCCATGCATCGCTCAAAGGCGCGCGCCTTGCCTATCTCCCGGCTGTAGCCGTCGCCCCCAACGGGGCCGGGGCCGGCTTAGGCGGCAACCAGCTCTCATGGAGTGGCCTTTCATGGACCTACCAGCTGCCGCTTTCGGTGAGCTGGGAGATCGACATATTCGGCAAGCTCCTCAACAACAAGCGCGGGGCTGAGGCCACCGAGCGTCAGGCCCGCGACTACGAGCAGGCCGTGCGCTCGCAGATAATCGGGGCCGTGGCCAACACCTATTACGCAATATCGATGCTTCAGAGCCAGCTCGAACTGAGCATGGCCACTGCCGAGAACTGGCGCCAGAGTGTCGAGGTGATGAAAAACCTCAAGGAAGCCGGCCGCCTCAACGAGACTGCCGTTGTCCAGAGCCGTGCCAACTACTACAGCATCCTGGCTTCGATCACCGACCTGGAGACCAACCTCCACGAGATGAACAACACCATGTCGCTCCTTCTCAACGTGCTTCCGCAGCGCTGGGCCATACCGAGCTATGCGTCGCTGACTCAGCCGGTGATCGCACGCGACGCTGTTCCGATGCGTGAGCTTGCCGCACGTCCCGACGTCCGTGCGGCCGAGGAGACCCTTGCCGCCGCCTACTATACCACGGCAGGAGCGCGTGCAGCTTTCTATCCCGGACTGTCGATCACGGCTGCCGGCGGCTTCACCAATTCGCTCGGCACAATGATCAAGAATCCGGGTGAGTTCTTCCTCAATCTGGCAGGGTCGCTGACTGCCCCGCTCTTCTCCCGGGGGGCCAACATAGCCCGTCTTGAGGCTGCCAAGGCCCAGCAGAAGCAAGCCCTCAACAACTTCGAGTATGCGCTGCTGTCGGCCTCGGCCGAGGTCAGCGAGGCACTCACAGCCTACAATAAAGCCTGCGAAAAACAGGAATTATTGAAATCACAGGTCGAAAATCTCGAAAAATCTGTGGAATATACTCAGGAATTGCTAACTTTGGGGACATCAACTTACCTGGAAGTGCTCACCGCCCAGACAAGCCTTCTTTCGGCCCAGATGTCGGGGATAACCTGTGCCAACGCACGCGACCGCGCTGTTATCTCCCTCTATCAGGCCCTCGGAGGCGGACGCTGAGCAGTCCCTCCCGGTCTAACACCATAAATGACTCTGAGTATGATAAGCCAATTAGCACACGTCGACCCGGGCGCCAAGCTCGGCAAAAACGTACAGATTTATCCCTTCGCCTATATCGACGCAAATGTCGAGATCGGCGACAATACGGTCGTGATGCCTTACGCGAGCGTGATGAACGGCACGCGCATGGGAGCTAACAATAAGGTTTACCAGGGCGCTATCGTCGGGGCCGACCCCCAGGACTTCCGCTGGCACGGCGAGCAGACCTACTGCTTCATCGGCGATGACAACGTCATCCGCGAGCATGCGATCATCAACCGTGGCATCAAGTCGGAAGGGGGCACCCGCATAGGCGACGGATGTTTCATCATGGCCGACTCGCACATAGGCCACGACTCGCATATCATCGGCCACTGCGTGATCGGTAACGGCGTGTCGATAGCCGGCGATGCCGAGATCGGCGAATGCTCGATACTCTCCTCCGGCGTTATAATCCACGAGAACAGCCGCGTAGGCGACTGGGTGCTCATCAAGGGCGGCTGCCGCATCACCGGCAATGTGCCTCCCTACGTGATCATGGCCCACAACCCCGCGAGCTACTTCGGCGTGAACGCCGTCATACTTTCGCGCAAGGGCTTCTCCAAGGACGAGATCGACGATATAGCGAAAGCCTACCGCCACGTCTATCAGAGCAACACCTCGGTGTTCAATGCTCTCCGCCGTATCCAGGCCGACGTTGCCGAAGGGCGCGTGCGTGACACCATCGTGCGCTTCATCACCGACTGCGACTTGAAGCTGGTGGCCATCCCGCGCGAGCTTGAATAAAAACACGATACAATTAACCGTATGGTGAAAAAGGTGGGGGGAAGACCCTCCACCTTTCGCCGTACAAATACTTTAACACACCATACATACAACCATGCGATTCACAAAACAAGCCATCGCACTCGCGGCTGCCGTGACACTCATGCCGGCGTTGCCTGTTACGGCGCAGGAATTTGACCTGTCGTCGCAGCGCTCCGAAAAGCGCGAGGTGAACCCTGTGCCCGGACATGTGGTCGATCACAACGGCATAGTCATTAACCCCACACCCAAGTCGATGAAAGTCGAGCCGTCGGGTCGTTACGCATTTCCGTCAGGCAAGGCGAAAGTAAAAGATGCTTCGGGCAAGTTTACCGAAGAGATCGCGACACTCGTCAGCCGTCCGGTCGACCTGACTGTCGAGTTCGGTCCCAAAAAAGCAAAAAAGGCCGGCGTTGAGGCTGTTGACGGGGCATACAGCCTTGTTGTCGGCCCCAAAGGCGTGACCATTGTCGGTTACAACGAGCGCGGCGCCTTCTACGGACTCCAGACCCTGCGCCAGATTGTCGCTTCGGAGCAGGCGGCGCAAGGCTCGATACCCTATATGACCATCGTCGACTCTCCCGACCTTGACGACCGAGGCGTCGTGGAGGGTTTCTACGGCACTCCGTGGAGCCACGAGGTGCGCCTGTCGCTCATCGACTTCTACGGCAAGAACAAGATGAACACATATATCTACGGGCCTAAGGACGACCCCTATCACAGCACGCCCAACTGGCGCAAGCCTTACCCCGCTGACCAGGAACAGAAAATCCGCGAGCTTGTCGACGCCAGCAAGAAGGCGCGTGTCGACTTCGTCTGGGCCATACATCCCGGAGGCGACCTGCGCTGGACCGAGGCCGACTACGACAGCCTTGTCAACAAGCTCGACATGATGTATCAGCTCGGCGTGCGCGACTACGCCATATTCTTCGACGACATTAACGGCGAGGGAACCAACCCCAAAAAGCAGGTGGAGTGGCTCAACCGCCTCACCAACGACTTCGTCAAGAAAAAAGGAGATGTCGGCCCGCTGATCATGTGTCCTACCGACTATTCGCGCCTCTGGGCCAATCCCGACTCCACCGGCGCTCTTGCCACTTACGGCCGCCTGCTCGATCCGACGATTGAAGTTATGTACACCGGCGATGTCGTTTGCTCCGACCTGACTCACGACACGATGAACTTCTTCGACAACCTCATCAAACGCCCCGGCTACTACTGGTGGAACTACCCCGTCACCGACTATTGCCGCAACATCATACTCCAGGGCCCGGTCTACGGCCTCGACCCGACAATGACAAGCGAGGAAGTGTCGTCGTTTGTCAGCAACCCGATGGAGCATGGCGAGGCTTCGAAGCTCGCCCTCTACGGCGTGGCCGACTATGCCTGGAACATGGCCGGTTACAACCCGATTGACAACTGGGAGCGCGGCCTCACCGAGCTGACCCCCAAGGCCCGCGACGCCTACCGTACGTTCGCCATTCATTCGGCCGACACCGAGACCGGTTACCGCCGCGACGAATCGTGGGAGACCGAGACATTCCGTCTGGCCGATTACACCCCTGAGAAGGCAGCCGCGCTGCGCGAGGAGTTCAAGCGCGTGGCCGCCGTGCCGGCAACTATGGAAGCCGAGTGCGACAACCAGCTCCTCATGGGCGAACTGCGTCCGTGGCTCGCAGAGTTCGGCAAGCTCGGACAGCGCGGCCTCACCACCCTCGACCTTATAGACACCTACCGCGCCGGCAACGATTCGCTGTTCTGGAACGCCTTTATAGCCGGAGTGTTCACTCCTGAGCAGCGTGCGGCATGGGAGGCCCACAAGTCGGGCACAATGAAACTGCAGCCCTTTATCGACGTGGCCACCAACGACATGCTCTATGGTTTCGGCAAGCGCCTGATGGGTTCCGACCCGATGTTCTTCTCGGGTGTGGGCAGTTTCCCCAACCTCGCCACCACCCAGGCGCAGCTGATGTTTGACAACGACACCAAGACCTTCTGGCACTCCGGGGCCAGCCAGAACGACAACAGCTGGTACGGGGCCGACCTCGGCACAGTGCGCGATGTCGACAGCATCTACATCCGCCAGGGCCGCAACTCTGTCGACGACGTCGACTATTTTGACAGCTGCGTTCTGCAGGCTTCGGCCGACGGCCGCGTGTGGACCGACCTGACCGACCCGCTGGACAAGACCTACGACATTCACTGGTCGGGCAAGCCTGTCAAGGCACGCTACGTGAGAGTGAAGAAACTTCCGACCGACAAGAAGAGCTGGGTTGCCGTCCGCGACTTCATAGTCAACCCCGTTTCGGAGGCCCGTCTCGGCTTTGATGTCGACGCCGCCGATCAGGAGAACGCCCTTCTGGCATTCGACGCCAACCCCGCCACCCGCGCCAACCTCGACGGCGGGGCAGTGTCATTCGGCCTGAAACCGGGTGTGAAACGCCTGGTGATGCTCACCGACGCGTCGGCCCAGTCGCCCGTCAGCGTGGTGATGATGACCGAAGGGGGCACCGAGCTGACCACCACGTCGCTGACCACTCCCTATGCGACGGTCGAAGTGCCGGCCCGCGCCGCCCGTGTGTTTGTCACCGGAGGCGACCGGCATATATATGAGGTCATATTCTGAAAATATGCCGAACAACATACAGCGGCCCGGGGCTATCGCCTCCGGGCCGCTGTCATTACCCCTCAAAACGGAAGAATTGTCATTTTTTTGAAAAAAATTGCGATTTTGTTTGGTGCGAATGAGATAAAAAGGCTATATTCGTCAAAAATTTCATACCCTCTGAAAAATAACCAAACACAATCATAACAAACAGATCAAATGAGCTACCTAAAATTTGATAAAAACCTGATGATCAATCTTGAGCAGTCTCTACCCAAAGAGATGCTCCGGACTAACCAGGCAGGAGCTTATCACTGCACCTCGATCGTCGACTGTAACACACGCAAACAGCACGGTCTGCTCGTTATTCCCATCCCGGAATTTGACAACAGCACCCACGTGATGCTTTCGTCGCTCGACGTGACAGTCGTACAGCATGGCGCTCCCTTCAACCTCGGACTGCACCGCTACCGTGGTGGCACATACTCGCCCAACGGCCACAAGTACATCCGCGAGTTCGACTGTGAAAGTGTGCCCCGCACCACCTATCGTGTAGGAGGCGTGATCCTCACCAAGGAAAAGATCTTCATCTCCCATGAAAACCGTATCCTGATCCGTTACACCCTTGTCGAGGCACACTCGGCCACCACGCTGCGCTTCAAGCCGATCCTGGCATTCCGCGACGCCAATTCGCTCGTGATAGCCAACGACCAGATCAACACCGAGGTCAAGGAATGCGACAACGGAGTTTCATGCTGCCTCTATCCGGGCTACCCCGACCTCTACATGCAGTTCAACCACAAGCCCGAGTGGCACTACGATCCCAACTGGTACATGGGATTCGAGTACTCCAAGGACCGCGACCGTGGCGAGCCCTATATCGAAGACCTCTGGGTGCCCGGCTATTTCGAGGTGCCTATCAAGAAGGGCGAGTCGATCATCTTCTCGGCCGGCGTTTCGGAGGCCAAGCCCCGCTCGTTCGCCAAGATGTACGAAGCCGAGATCGCATCGCGCACCCCGCGTACCTCGTTCTTCAACTGCCTGAAGAATGCCGCAAAGCAGTTCTACCTCAAGGACAAGGACGGCATGTTTATCATCTCCACATATCCCTGGGGCAAGGTCCGCGCCCGCGACACGTTCATGGCCCTTCCCGGAGCCACGATCGCCATCAACCACCGCGATGACTACGAGGAGATAATGGCCACCGCCCAGAAAGCCCTCGACCATTTCATGGCCACCGGCGAGCTTGACAAGCGCATCCACGGCATCGACCTGCCCGACGTGCCCCTGTGGTGCATCTGGGCCATCCAGCAGTACCGCAAGTCATACGGCTCGGCCGACACCCGCCAGCGCTATCTGCCGCTCATCACCCGCATCATCGACTACATCGCGTCGAACGGCCACCCCAACCTCCGTCTGGAGGAGAACGGCCTTGTCTTCACCGCCGGCACATCCAAGCCCGTGTCGTGGATGAACGCCTCGCACGAAGGTCGTCCGATCATCCCGCGCAGCGGCTATCTGGTTGAGTTCAATGCCCTGTGGTATAACGCCCTGATGTTTGCCGCCGCTCTTGTCGAGGAGATGCCCGAAATGAAGGAGAAACACGACCAATGGACCTCCATCGCCGAGCGTCTGAAATATTCGTTTGTCGACACATTCCTCAACGACTACGGCTATCTCTACGACTATGTGAACGGCCATTATGCCGATCCGTCGGTTCGCCCCAACATGGCAGTAGCCATCGGGCTTGACTATTCGCCACTCGACCGGCGTCAGCGCAAGGGAGTGCTTGATGTAGTCACTCGCGAGCTGCTCACCCCCAAGGGCCTGCGCACCCTTTCGCCGAAGAGCTTCGGCTACCGTCCCTTCTACATCGGTTCGCCCGAGGACCGCGAACTTGCCCTCCACAACGGCACCGCCCGCCCGTGGCTCATCGGCTTCTATGCCGAGGCATATCTGCGCGTGTTCGGCGTGAGCGGAGTCGGCTATATCGACCGCATGCTCATCGGATTCGAGGACGAGATGTCGGGCGTCGGCTGCGTCGGATCGCTGTCGCAACTCTACGACGGCAACCCGCCCTTCTCTGCCCATGGCGCCATCAGCCACGTGGTCAATGTTGCCGAAGTGCTCCTGACGCTCACCACGCTCAAGAAATTCACCATGTAATCAACCCTTTCCGCAGAAAATAACAGAT
>CAZAZA010000103.1:0-9777 GCA_964489495.1 uncultured Bacteroides sp. | reverse complement strand
TTAGGTACGGTGAAGATACCGGTAGGAGATGTTGTCGGAATCTTAATCGGTGAAGAGAACGAAAACAGACTCTGGACAAATATTATTATAAAATCTCGATTGCCTCAGTCGCTTACCGCACTGATGGCTGGAGCCGGTCTCGGTGTGAGCGGCTTATTGATGCAGACAGTTTTTCGTAATCCGCTGGCAGGTCCGTCGGTTCTCGGCATAAGTTCCGGAGCAAGTCTCGGCGTGGCATGTGTGGTATTGCTGTCGGGCAGTATCGGAGGGGTTGCTTTGAGCAAACTCGGCGTTATCGGTGAAGTGACAATCACATTGTCGGCTATTATCGGTTCATTGCTTATCATGGCATTGATAGCATTTGTAGCTCGTAAAGTCAGGGGGAATGTGACGTTACTTATTATGGGTGTCATGATAGGGTATATCGCTAATGCCATTATCGGCGTGTTGAAATTTTTCAGCGCAGAGGAGGATATTCGAGCTTATGTGATCTGGGGTCTCGGTAGCTTTTCGCGTGTTTCGGGAGGACAGACATGGGTATTCATAATTCTTATGCTAATTATTCTGCCGTCAGCATTTTTCTTGATAAAGACTCTGAATCTCTTGCTCCTCGGAGACTCATATGCACGCAATTTAGGACTTAATATCAAGCGTGCAAGATTGCTCGTCATCGGGTGCTCGGGTATATTGGTAGCCGTTGTTACGGCCTATTGCGGGCCTATTGTGTTCTTAGGTCTTGCAGTACCACATATATGCCGTGGACTCTTTCATACATCCAATCATGCCACGATACTCCCGGCATCTTTACTTGGAGGAGCTTCACTTGCCTTGTTATGCAATCTGATAGCACGTTTGCCCGGATTCGAGGGGGCTCTACCTGTAAATTCGGTAACTGCTTTGGTAGGTGCTCCGGTTGTAATGTGGGTTTTGTTCAACAGACGTAAAAACGAATTATGAAGCAGAAGGTAGAGACTATAAAGGTGGTAGATTTGGAGACCGGGTACAGGACCACGGGCAGAACCACTGTTATAACAAGTGGGGTCACTGCTTCGCTCTACTCTGGAGAACTGACTTGTCTTCTCGGTCCGAACGGCGCCGGTAAGTCGACATTATTAAAAACTCTGACTGCATTTCTTCCTCCGATAAAGGGAAATATAATCATCGGAGTATTCTGATGCAGAACTTTCAAAAGTAATAGGGGTTGTTCTGACAGAGAAACTCAGTCTTACGAATATGTCGGTTGAAGAACTTGTGGGACTGGGACGCAGTCCATATACCGGTTTCTGGGGACATATGAATGACAATGACCGCAGGATAGTGGAAGAGTCGATTTCGCTTGTCGGAATTGAAAATCTTGCCGGACGAATGATTCAGACGCTGAGCGACGGTGAACGTCAGAAAGTGATGATTGCAAAAGCTCTTGCACAGGAAACCCCTGTAATCTTTCTTGATGAGCCTACCGCTTTTCTTGATTATCCGAGTAAAGTCGAAATCATGCAGTTGTTGCAACGTCTTGCCCGTGAAAAAAATAAAACAGTCTTTTTGTCAACCCATGATTTGGAACTTGCGCTTCAGATAGCTGATAAAGTCTGGCTGCTTGACAAATTTCATGGCGTGACAATAGGAACGCCTGAGGATTTGGCTCTTGATGGGGAAATGAGCAGATATTTCCATCGCGAAGGCGTGGTGTTTGACAGAGAAAGCGGTCTTTTCAAAATCTGTCATAAAAAGGACAAGGCTGTCAGACTGATTGGCGAAGGGGCAAGATGCAATATGGTGGAAAAAGCACTTGCAAGGCAAGGAATCGAGTCAGGTAGCGACCTTTGTAGTGAAATCGTTATCAAAGTTAAGGAGAAAGGTTACAGCGTAAACGAACGTCATGCCAATTCAATAGGGGAGTTGCTGGATATTGTCATGGAACTGGTTTAATCATAATTCTCAGCGTATGAAGAAGCTGCTTATAATTATTGACGGTATGGATGATGAACCAATCCCGGTATTGGGGAATCTGACGCCATCGCATTTTGCCTATATGCCTGCACTCGGGCATATGAGAGAAAAGGGTAACGTGTATTGGCAAAGGACTGTCCCATCGGGTAATGTGCCCGGGACCGAAGTGGCTGTTCTGAATATATTAGGTTGTGACGTTCCTGCAGGTTTTTCTTCACGTTCGTGGCTTGAAGCGTTAGGTTGCGGTATTGAAGTCGAGGAGAGTGATCTTTGTCTGAGGTGTAATCTGATAAGCCATAGTGACGGTCTCCTGACCTCTCATTGCGGGGGAGATGTGACATCCGGGCAATGTTATGAAATCATCGATATTCTTAATGATAGATTTGGCGGCAAAGAGCTTGAGTTTATTGGCAGTGGAAATTTCAGAAATCTATTGATTGTTCACGGTACAAATGCCTCGGTCAGGGCAGAGGCTCCGCATACTCTGTTGGGTAAAGATCTCTCACACCTTCTTGTGCAGTCAGATGACAGTGTCCTTGGCGATATATTAAACAATTGTATTATTGAGTCTCGGAATATCCTAAAAGATTATCCGGCAAACGGAATTTCGCTTTGGTCACCGGGTTGTCCCGCCAGCATTGTAAAACGTAGAATTGATGGAGCATTGATAGCCGGGGTCAATATAATGAAAGGAATTGGGAAAGTCTTAGGCTTGTCAGTCATTGAAGTTGATGGGGCTACAGGCGATGAACATACTGATTACAATGCCAAATTGCAGGCGGCTATGAAGGCTTTGGAAACATATGATTTTGCCTTGCTTCATGTTGAGGCTACAGATGAAGTGTCCCACAGAAGGGACAGTATGAAAAAAGTGCAGGTGCTCGAAGATATTGATTGGGAATTGCTTGCACCCCTTTTGAAGAAAAAAATAAATCTGGATGTGACAGTGCAGTCTGATCATGCGACCTCTTCGCTCACGGGAATGCATCTTGACTGTCCGATTGAAGTGATTAACTATAGTATGGGAATAAGAGATGAAAAGTAAAATAACAGTCATAGGTATAGGTCCCGGTCATGAGGGAGATATGATTATGCGTGCCATTGAGGCACTCAGAAGTGCGGATATAATAGTGGGATATAATTACTACATACCTTTTATATCTCACCTCTTGAAAGAAAATGCCGAGATTATCAAAAACGGCATGAAGCAGGAGAGAAGCCGTATCGAGAAAGCTCTGGAAATAGCTGAAAGCGGACGCGATGTATGTGTTATAAGTTCCGGGGATTCAGGGATTTACGGGATGACTCCTTTGGTATACGAAATGTTGCGGTCCAAAAATATTGATGCCGAAGTCGAAGTCATTCCCGGAATCAGTGCTTTTCAGAAGGCTGCATCATTGCTTGGAGCTCCAATAGGGCATGATTTCTGCGTAATTTCATTAAGCGACCTTATGACACCTTGGTCTCTGATTGAAAGACGAATAAAGGCAGCTGTTGAAGCTGATTTTGTGACAGCCGTATATAACCCTAAAAGCTCGGGGCGTTATTGGGAGCTGTACCGCTTGAAGGAACTGTTCCAGCAAGGTCGATGTCCTGAGACACCGGTAGGTTACGTAAGACAAGCCGGACGTGCCGAAGAAGAGGTAAAAGTTACTAAATTAAAGGATTTTGACCCGGAAGATATTGACATGTTCACGGTTTTGATAATTGGGAATTCCATGTCGTATCAATGGGAAGATAAAATCATTACTCCTCGGGGATATTACACATGCATTTCGGAAGAAGAGAATGGTCCCGGCCAGTCAATCATGATTGAAAGTTTCCGTACTATTGAGAAAGAACTTACCAATCCAGATCTGCCGATAGGCTATAAATGGCCGCTTTTGCATGCTATACATACGACGGCAGATTTTGAGATGGAGAAAATTCTGAAGGTAGACGAGGATGCTGTCGAACGGATTTACAGCGCATTGACAGAAGGAAATGTGAGAACAATAATCACTGATGTAACAATGGCCGCATCCGGGATAAGAATAGGTGCGCTTGAACGCCTTGGAATTGAAGTGAAATGTTATCTCAACAATCCTGACACTAACCTACTCGCCAAGGAAAAAGGAATTACACGTACTCAGGCGGGAATACGACTTGCTGCTGAGGAACATCCGGATGCATTATATGTATTTGGAAATGCACCGACAGCCTTGATGGAATTGTGTTCATTGATTCGTCATGGGAAAGCTAAGCCTTGCGGTATAATAGCAGCACCGGTCGGTTTTGTGCATGTATGCGAGAGCAAGCATATGGTAAAACCGTTTGTCGGAATTCCTAAGATTATAGTTGAGGGACGCAAGGGTGGAAGTAATCTTGCGGCCACACTTGTCAATTCTATCCTGTGTTGGCCTGATGCCATGCAGTTAAAACCCGGGAGAGATGTCTGACAAAAAGTTTACCATAATTGGAGTATCTGACAACAAGGATCAGTTCTTTGCTCCCGAGGTGCTGGACGCAATTGAGCGACGTAAGGTGTTCTCCGGAGGTAAGCGTCACCATGAGCTTGTGTCGCATTTGCTTCCGGCAGACGCAATCTGGATTGACATCACAGTGCCATTAGAAGAAGTGTATGAGCGATATGCACCATATCGGGATATTGTGGTTTTCGCCTCTGGTGACCCTCTGTTTTATGGCTTTGCCGTTACGCTTCAGCGTGAATTCCCTGACGCTGAGATGGTAGTTCTTCCATCGTTTAATTCTCTTCAGCTCCTTGCCCATAGAATGTTACTCCCATATTCCGAAATGGTAAACATTTCGGTCACAGGTCGCCCTTGGAAAAGCCTTGACACGGCATTGATTCGTAATCAGCGACTTATCGGCGTCCTTACCGACAGGAAGAAAGGTCCGGCTGAGATAGCCGCCAGATTGCTTGATTATGGATATTCCAATTATGTAATGTCGGTAGGCGAATGTCTCGGTAATAAATCGGAAACATTCCGAAAACTTTCTCTGAAAGAAGCAGTCAATACTGATTTCAGAATGCCTAACTGTGTGATTCTTCAAATGACTGAGCCCAAAGAGCGTTTTTTTGGAATTCCCGAGAGCCTTTTCAGTCATCTTGAAGGAAGAAATAATATGATAACCAAAATGCCCGTACGCCTTTTGTCGCTTGCTATGCTGAATCTTTATGGAAAATCGACAATGTGGGATGTCGGGTTTTGCACCGGTTCGGTTTCGATCGAGGCAAAGTTGAATTTCCCAGAACTGGATATCGTAGCATTTGAACGGCGTGAGGAATCGCGTATGCTTTTAGAAGAAAATTGTCGTAGATTCGGAGCGCCCGGAATAGACGGGATAATATCTGACTTTATGGAATGCGACTTAAGCAGGTATCCCGAACCGGATTCTGTATTCATTGGTGGTCATGGTGGAAAACTTGAAGAGATGGTAAAGCGGGTTTTTCAACATCTGCGCTCAGGTGGGAGCGTGGTATTTAATTCAGTAAGTGATGAGAGTTGCAAAACATTTGCATCGGCAGTTGAAAACTGTGGCAGAAGCGTAGTGGAATCCCACATGCTCCGACTCGACACTCATAATCCGATAACGATAATGAAAGCGATATGAAACATATAATTTATCTTAATGAGACCGGTCACAGTCTGGCCAAAAAAATTCAGAGTGAACTTCAGGATTTCCAACTTACAAAGCTTGGGGATTTTAACGAAGATTTTTTTTCAAAAAGTCAGGCTATAGTTTTTATAGGCGCACTTGGAGTATGTGTACGAATGATAGCTCCTTACATAAGAGACAAGTATACAGATCCCGCAGTGGTATGTGTGGACAGTGTCGGGCGAAATGTCATATCTGTGCTGTCCGGACATATTGGTGGGGCGAATCTAATCTGTTCCGAGGTAGCTCATGTAATTGGTGGTCATCCTGTAATAACCACCCAAAGCGACAATACCGGTTATTGGGCTCTTGATACACTTTCACAACGATTTGGCTGGATCTGCGATGTGAGTCATGAAGCGATGAATAGGGCAATAGCTACACTGGTTAATGGAGAAAAGGTTGCCTTGCTTCTTGATGTTCGTGACGAGGGCACGGATATGATGGAAGAGTCATTACCTTCAAATGTCAAGGTTGTTAAGGATTTACAAGAAACCATAGATTGCAGGTTGATTATAGCCGTAACTCCATATATATATCATTCGGAACAAACCATACTATATTTCCGTCCTCGGATTTTGAATCTCGGAGTCGGTTGTCGCCGAAATTGCAAACCGGACGGCGTAGCCGATTATATTGAACATTGTTTACTTGAAAACAATATATCACCCTCAGCTGTCAAGACGGTAGCTACAATCGATATTAAAAAAGATGAGGCCTTGATAGCTGAATTATCAAGATGGAAAAACGTACAGTTCTGCAATATTTATACGTCTGATGAACTTAAGGATATTGTAGTTCCCAATCCGTCGGAAAAGGTTTGCGAAGTAACCGGAGTTGCGGGAGTCGCCGAAAGTTGTGCCATAAAGGCATCCGATGGAGGCAAAATTATTCTTGAAAAACAAAAGGGTAAAATATCAGAGGGCTCAGACTTTACCTTTGCGGTGTCGATAGATAGAGGAGCGTCTCGCGGCGGCCATATTGAAATCGTTGGAGCCGGTCCCGGAGATCCCGATCTTGTCTCGGTCAGGGGACGGCAGTTACTTGAACGAGCCGACCTTATACTTTATGCAGGAAGCTTAGTACCGAAAGAACTCACATATTGCGCAAAGCCGGGATGCGTTGTCAGAAGTTCCGCTTCAATGAATCTTGAAGAACAATTTGAGTTGATGAAAGAATTCTATGACTTTGGTAAACTTGTTGTTAGGTTGCATACGGGAGATCCGTGTATTTATGGTGCTATTCAGGAACAGATGGCTTTTTTTGACAGATATGGAATGAGTTATCATATCACCCCCGGTATATCGTCATTTCAGGCTGCAGCAGCGGCTTTGAGGTCGCAGTTTACAATTCCGGAAAGAGTGCAGACAATTATCCTCACGCGCGGTGAGGGCAGGACTCCTATGCCCGAGAAAGAACAGCTACACAAGCTGGCTGCTTCGCAGAGCACGATGTGTATTTATCTGAGTGCCGGTATAGTTGACGAAGTGCAAAAAGAACTGCTGATGGCTTATCCGCCCGAGACCCCGGTTGCAGCATGTTATAAGCTGACCTGGAAAGACGAGAAAATCTATCGTGGGATTCTAAAGGATCTTGCCAGAATAGTGCATGACAACAATCTGACACTCACAACACTGCTTGTCGTTGGCGAAGCGATTGACAATCGCGAGGGCCTTTCAAGGTTGTATGCAGATGACTTTAAACATTTATTTAGAAAATGATACTCGTTTTCGGAGGTACTACAGAAGGTCGCATTGCGGTAAAGGCACTTGACGAGGGGGAGGGAGGATATTATTATTCCACACGAAGCCCCTTACAAGAGGTCGATTGTGCACACGGCGAACATATTTCGGGCGAAATGACAGAGGACATGATGATTGACTTGTGTCGGAATAAATCCATAAAGTTAATCGTGGATGCCGCTCATCCCTTTGCAGAGCATCTCCATTCGACAATTGCAAAAGTTGCGTCTATACTAACTATTCCCGTTATAAGATTTGAGCGTAAATATCCTGAAATCTCTAATTATAACGTTATATGGTGTGATGATTACGGGGATGCCATCTCGAAAATGGAAGAGAATGGCATACATCATCTCTTGGCTCTCACTGGAGTGCAGACTATCCCCAAACTCAGGAAATACTGGGAAAGGAATGACACATCTTTCCGTATTCTTAATCGTGAGGAATCCAAGGAAAAAGCTCGTCTTTACGGATTTCCCTCTTCAAAACTTGTATATTATGATGAGAATAACACTTATGCACTGATTGAAGGGTTCTCTCCCGAAGCTATTCTTACAAAAGAAACGGGAGATACCGGCGGTTTCATTGAGAAAGTGAATGCCGCGTTGGCTAATAAGGTGAAAGTGTTTGTCGTACGCAGGCCGAAACTATCGGATAATTTCATCGTTGTGGATGGCCGACACGGATTGCGTAGAGAAATAGAGCAACTTTATCCTGAGTTTTACCCGTTGCATACCGGCTTCACTACCGGTTCTTGTGCAACAGCCGCAGCCAAAGCAGCTTTGATTGCTCTTGTTTCAGGAAATGCAATGACGGAAGTCTCTTTTAAAATTCCGGAAGGAGAGACTATGAGAATGCGGGTGGAATCTGTAGAAGTCACATCTCAGTCGGCAACCGCAAGTGTGATCAAAGATTCTGGCGATGATCCGGACGTGACGGACGGCTGCAGGATAGCTGCTACTGTTTCGTATTCTTCTCAGCCGGGGATTACGTTTCATGGCGGAGAGGGGATAGGTACAGTGACTTTGACAGGTCTTGGCCTTGAAATCGGTGAACCGGCGATAAATCCCGTTCCACGTAAGAATATAAGTGAGGAATTGTCCGCCATTTATTCGGGTGGACTTGACCTGACGATATCTTTGGAAAATGGAGGGACTCTGTGCGAAAAGACTTTCAATCCAAGAGTTGGTGTAGTCGGAGGTGTTTCGATTATCGGAACGACAGGAATTATTAGACCTTTCTCACATGAGGCTTTTATTGATTGCATACGTCGAGAAATGGATGTTGCTTTAGCAATGAACTGCGAAAGGATAGTAGTTAATTCCGGAGGAAAAAGCGAACGTTTCATGAAAACGATCTATCCGAATCTTCCACCGTACGCATTTATCCACTATGGTAACGCTATCGGTGAGACCATGGAAATTGGCCGGGAAAAAGGTGTTCCTCGTATGACTATTGGAATAATGCTGGGGAAAGCAGTGAAGCTTGCTGAGGGAAAAATGGACACACATAGTCATAAAATCACAGCAAACAGAGAGTTCCTTAAATCTTTGGCTAAATCGTCGGGATGTTCTGACGAATCATTGGAAGTATTTGAACAGTTTAATCTTGCACGTGAGCTCCCTTCTCTCCTTAATGAGGATGACTCGTCTCTTTTTTTCTCAGCGTTATTAAGACTATGTCATAAACACTGTGCTGAGATATTCCCGAATGCTCTTGAAGCTGTGTTATTGGCGGATGATGGTGGAATTATAAGCAGAGTTCGGTCATGAAAAATGCGTTTCTTATAGCAGCAACTTCGTCAGGATGCGGAAAGACAACTTTATCGCTCGGACTTATGAGGGCACTGACTAACAGAAAGACCTGTGTACAGCCGTTTAAATGTGGGCCAGATTACATTGATACGCAATATCACCGCATAGCAACCGGTTGTGATTCCATAAATCTTGATTTGTTTATGTCATCAGGGTCACATGTGAGGAATCTTTATAATACATATTCTGAAACGGCAGATGTCAGTATTATTGAAGGCGCTATGGGTATGTTCGATGGGTTTGACGGGATGAAGGGTAGTGCGGCTGATATTGCAATAAAGGTCGATGTCCCGGTTGTTCTTCTGATAAATGCGGCTTCGACTTCATTTTCAGTGGCGGCAACAATTTATGGCTTTACCAGGTTTTGTCCGGATGTCAAGGTGGCGGGTGTTATTTTTAACCGCGTTGCATCAGAAAGTCACTATGTGTTTCTGAAAGAGGCATGTAGGGCAACCGGAGTGGCTTGCTTTGGCTATTTAAGAAAAAATGAGTCTCTGAAAATACCCTCTCGCCATCTTGGGCTGTCGCTTGAATCTCAGTCGGAGATTGAAAGATTTGTGGACGCAGCAGCATTGGAAGTGGAAAGCACAGTTGATATAGACAGTTTGCTT
>CAZAZA010000102.1:8540-9924 GCA_964489495.1 uncultured Bacteroides sp. | reverse complement strand
ATATGTGTCGTCGGCATTGGGTTTGCCGCCGGGCCAGCCGGTGATGGTGTGCTGTAGGTCGTTGAATATCTTTATGTTGACATTGTAAGCCGAGCCGAACTTAGCCAGAAGCTCGCCGAGACCGTAGTCGTTGTAGTCTTTGTCGGTGAGTTTCAGGATCGGTTTGCCTATCTGGTGGCAGAGCCATACGATGGCGCGGCGGATAAGCTTGTCGGTCCACTCGCACGAAGTCACCTTCCAAGGCATGCTTATGCGAGTGAGGTCTTCGGCAGCCGAGAGGTCGACAACCACTTTGGCGTGTGCGTGGGTCTGTAGCCACGATGCGGGAACGTCGGTCGACGGAGCGTCCTCAACGGCGCGTTTGATGATGGCGGCGCGGTTTTCGCCCCATGCCATGGTCAGCACGCGGGTGCTGGACAGGATATTGGCGATGCCGAGAGTGATGGCATTGGCGGGAGCGTTCTCACACTTGTAGTCGTTGGCGATGTCGTGACGGGCCTGGTTGCTCAGGAGCACAAGGCGGCAGAGGCTTGTCGGGGCCGAACCGGGACCGTTGAATGCCAGCGAACCGCTGGGGCCGACTTCGCAAACTGTGAGGTCGATGCCGCCTTCGTCGGCGATCGACTGCTCGTAAGCCTTACAAAGCTCAAACATGTTCTCCTTTGTCACTGCCGGGTCGATCGAACGGATGTTCTCTTCGGCAACGTCGACATGGTCAAGGAACACTTCGCGCAGACGGCGCAGGGTGCTCGGGCCTTCGGCTACCAAGGGGAAGAACTCGCTGATATTGAACACAACGCAGTTTTTGAACGAAACTTCGCCGCGTTCGTAAAGCTCGATCAGACGAGTGTAAACACTATGGGTGGAGTTACCGGCTCCAAGAGCGAGCACACATTTACCTTTCTTTTCATTGGCTATACGGATGGCTCTCACAACCTGGGCGGCCAGATAGTCACTGCCTTCGCTGACCGTTTCGAAAATTCTGGTATAAATTTTCTCCTCACGGGTCAGTGCTGCAAGTTCGATCTCGCTCTGGGGATCGAAATATCGACGCGGAACTTGGTCGAGTTTAATCTGAGAACTAAGATTTGTTTTCATGATTGTTTAGAATTATGATGCAAAAATACAATTTTTTGATGAGTGTCCGCCCCAAAACCTCAAAAAATTAATGATTATTTCTTAACTTTGCGGTGTAGATGCCCGAAATCATCTTAAGGCATAACCGTATAACCTAATTCTGAAACCTTCAATATTGAACAATCATGAGACTGATCATCGAGCCTGACTACGACAAAGTGTCGGAATGGGCAGCACGTTACGTCGCAGCACGCATTAACGAAGCCAACCCCACGGCCGAACACCCCTTCGTGCTGGGATGCCCGAC
>CAZAZA010000102.1:2564-8530 GCA_964489495.1 uncultured Bacteroides sp. | reverse complement strand
CTCGCACTCATACGCCTTAAAAAGGAGGGGAAAGTGTAGTACCGCAACTTAGTCACCTTCAATATGGACGAATATTGCGGCATACCCCGCGACCACGCCCAGAGCTACTATACCTTCATGTGGACCAACTTCTTCAACCAGATCGACATCCTGCCCGAGAACGTAAACATCCTCAACGGCAATGCCGAAGACCCCGTGGCCGAATGCAAGCGCTATGAGGACAAGATCCGCTCTTACGGCGGCATCGACCTCTTCCTCGGCGGCGTAGGCCCCGACGGCCACATCGCTTTCAACGAGCCGGGTTCGTCGCTCACTTCGCGCACCCGCCAGAAGACCTTGACCCGCGACACCATCATCGCCAACTCACGCTTCTTTGAAAACAACGTGGACCTCGTTCCGAAGACCGCTCTCACCGTCGGCGTTGGCACCATCATGGATGCCCGCAGCGTGCTCCTCATCGTCAACGGCCACAACAAGGCACGTGCCCTGCACCACGGCGTAGAAGGCGCAATCAGCCAGATGTGGACCATCTCCGCTCTCCAGCTCCATCCCAAGGCCCTGATCGTTGCCGACGACGCTGCATGCGACGAACTGATGGTTGGCACATACCGCTACTACCGCGACATCGAGTCAGCCAACCTCGATCCCGCCACCCAGCTTGCCTGATTCCAAGTAATCATATTCAAACCCTCACAAAGAGCGCCGGATGTCTACGAGATCCGGCGCTCTTTGTGGTTAATACACTCAAATCTGATTACAGAGATTTGCATTTGTCCGCGTTAAACATTACCTTTGCAACGCAAAGCTGAATGTTTTGCGGACATATTGATTTAGAAGCGTTTTTTGCTCGAATCTTCACTACGAAATCGCCAATTTCATTACCACAGGGGAAGAGAGCAGTCATTTGAAACGCTCCTAAGCTTGCCGTGTAATCCACTCCCCGGCATTGGGGGATTGACATACCGGTCAAGCGTGGGAGTGGGCTGCTTGTTTCTGTGGTCGGTGTTTGGCGATACCGGTAGTGAGACAGGCTGAACATCGTTCCACGCTTCTTCTTTTATGTATTCTCGGTCAGCCCCGACTGGAACGGTTGCGGTTCAAATATAATATATGTTACATATAGGCAAGCGGATAAAGGAAGTTTTCGTAAGTAAGCCCAAAACGCACACCGTAGAATGGTTTGCCCGCGAGCTGTGCTGCAATAGGGCAAACATTTACGATATATTCCACCGAAGCTCAATTGACACTCAGCTTCTGCAGAGGATAAGCATCATACTGCAACATGATTTTTTTGCCGAGTTGTCGGATGACATACACAACACTATAAAAAGAGTGTAGTGAAATATCCGACGGTCTGTCTATATTTCTGATTCGATATGTCGTATAATTCCATACACACAGATTCTTCACGCCATTACGGATGTTTTTAACTTTGTGGTTAGAAAATGACATATCGTCAAAGAAAAAGGAAACATTAATAAATCAAATAATTATCAGATGATGCGTATATACGTTCTAACATTCTTCTTTGCATTCGTCTATCTGGCAGCTTGCGCATTGCCTACTTCTGCAATCTTATTGCAGCACGACGGAAATGTAACAGTTTATCAATGCGACAGCCTGACACAAGCTTTGGAAAACTCCGTTGACGGAGACACAATTTTCCTTCCGAAAGGTACATTTCCCGGATTCACCCTCGATAAAAAGATTACGGTGCGCGGAGCAGGTTCGGACGACACAGTTATAACCGGTGATATTATCGTCGCTATAAGCGACAGCATAAACCCACTTGCCCAGACAGTTCTTGAGGGTGTATGGGTGAAGAATTTCCGTACCGGAGTGCATGTGACCAAATCACTGCGCAATTTCGCCATTCGTCAAAGCGAGTTCGGCGTACTTGGATTCGACCGTCCGGCCTATGATGTTGTGGTTGACCGCTGCCGGATTAATGACTATCTTTTTGTCGATAAGAATGTCATGTCAATTTGTGTCAACAATACAAAAATCAAGCAAGTATCTTTCCATGAGTGGGAGACAGAGGGATACTGGCATCAGAGTTATCCATGTAAAAAAGATGTCACGTTTGTGAACAGCACCATCAAGGGATTCGGCGAATTCGAATGTTTCAGGGGTACGGCGATAAACAGTGCCATAGGGTATGGCCGTACAGGCTCATATGTGACAATGTCAGGTTGCTCGCTGATCAACACGCTGGTATGCAGCTATCGTCTCACAATTGACAATTCATGTTACCAGGAGAACGTATGGCTTGACGAAAGCTATAAAAACGTTGTCAATGACAATCTCAACACTTACAGCGAGGAGGTGCTTAGGGAAAAGGGATATATAGGTAATGACGGAACGGTAATAGGTTTCACCGGGGGCACCACCCCTTACTCCCTGCAATTAGCTGTCCCCAAGGTTACTAAATCGGAGATGAGCATTGATAAAGAGCAGAAGGTCCTTCATGTGAAACTCAAAATCGGCAACCAATAATGCGTAGATTCAATATAATACAAGCATTGTTTGTCCTTCTCCTGATCGCAGCTAAAGGCAATGCTTCAGCAGGCCAATCTGGATACGAGTATTGGTTTGACGGTGAGTATGACCGTAAGTCTGTATCTATAATGGAATCAGACAGTGTGGCGATAGATATCGACATACGCGGCTTGCAGTCAGGTCTTCACTTTTTCAATCTGCGCGCGTGGAATGATAAAGACAATCCCGGCATGCTCTACCGTACACTGTTCTTTATAAACGAACCGATGAATGACGGAGCTTTAGGATATGAATACTGGATTGACGATAATGAACACGTACAGTATGACATGCATGTAAGTTCTGCTGAGATACTGATTGACCATGAAATTGACTCACTCAGCTGCGGCAGGCATACATTCTCATTCCGGGCGAAGAACAGTGCGGGAGTCTGGGGCGAAGTGTATTCCGAAGAATTCGAAGTCGATAAATTCGACTTTATCGACAACCTCACAGTCAACAGCGGAGAGTTTACGGTGTATGACCTGAACGGAGTTCTGATTCTGAGCTCCGGTTCGAAGAACGATTTAGATATGCTACCTAAAGGAATATACATAATCAACGGACGCAAGATTTTCTTGGCTCGCTGATAACTCAGACGCCTCTGCTTCGTTACAACCGGTCTCATTCATGGGGCCGGTTTTTTTGTCACATTTCAGAACGTGTGGATAAGCCCCACACCTATTGTAAGGAGGTCGCCGAACGGGATTCCGTCATACAGAACGGCCTGACGCACATAGAGGTCGCAAATCGACACTTCGTAATAAAACGATATGCGCCGACCCCATGTCCGCCGGCTTTCGGGAATATTGTAGGAGAACCGCTGCCCTAATCCGAAGATACACCGCAGACGTGTGGAGAAGCTATAATATCCTGAAGGATAGCGGTCGGGCTGTCTGTTCCAGAAATCTTTGTGGAGTATGGAACTCATGCCCAGCGACACCGTCAGCGGACGCACCTCGAAACCGGACTGCCCAACATGCAGCCGCCATGGCATCCATAGTTCGCGCAGTGTCATGGTCCAATAGAAGTTGCGGTTATATTGTTTGGGAATTATGCCGAAAAGAAGGTGTGTCTCCAGGCAATGCCCGCGTGCGTAACTCCAACCCGAGCCGACCGACACCGTACCGATTCCACCGGCATACTGCGCCATCGCCATGTGTGGGATAAGCTTGTTCCACCGCTCCACGCGTAGAGCCATGCGGTGCTCATAGGCCGAGACGTTCTTCTGAGTCAGCGAATCGACCTGCGCCGCTATAGGCAGCGCCGACACCACCAATAACAGTATAAGCAGAAACACCTCAGAACTCCACTCTCTCCATCTCATAGCCGTCAGCGGTTATAGTGAATATCATAAAGGAGCGTTTGGCGATGTTGTCTCCCTGATAGAACATCAGGCCGGCATCGTAGAGGTCGGATACCTGGAAACGATGATTGTGTCCGCACAGGCAGAACGCACGCGAATAGCAGTCGTCGTCACCGTCAGCCCCCATTCCCGGGAAGCGCTGCAAGTAATACAAAAACGGCATCGCCACATTGTTGTTGAACTGCTCGTCGAAAGGCCGCGAGTGCATCACGACAACGGTATGAGTGACACTGTCGGGATGCTCCTCATTGATCCGCGCCATTTCGGCCGCATCATCGGCAAGGAAGTTTAGGTCGGGCACCGGCTCGGAATAGTCATATTCCAAAGCGACGGTATTCAGACACACGAAATGCACTCCGGCAACGGTAAATGAATAATTTTTCGTGCCGAAAATCCATTCATAATTGTCCTCCCCGTTGCCGAGACAGTCGTGGTTGCCGATTACGGTGACAAATGGCAGCCCAGACTCCTCCATCGCATCACGGC
This sequence comes from uncultured Bacteroides sp., assembly GCA_964489495.1. GTDB lineage: Bacteria > Bacteroidota > Bacteroidia > Bacteroidales > Muribaculaceae > Paramuribaculum. The sequence continues at coordinate 4,140 of CAZAZA010000102.1, read as the reverse complement.
ACCACATAAATTCCTTCGGCAGGCCGAAATCCGTAAGGTCGCCTCCGTGGATTATAAAGTCAATATCGCCACGCGAGCGAATCAGCTCGATTGCACGCTTCGTTTCCCGAGTGGCATCATGGGTATCGGTGATGAAAGCGAAACGCAACGGCAGCGTCAGCGCGGCTTTGTCAAGCGACTCAATTGAAGAGGCGTTGTTATTTCGTTTACCCTTGATTTTAGCCCCATATGGCGAAGACTCAAAATTGTCGCAGCAAGTCATCGCCACGGCGAACAGAGCCGCCAAGATATATAAAAGACCTCGTTTGCACATGACTGCAAAGCTACGCAATTATTCCGACCCACCCCTCTCCTATAACGCCAATTCCTTGTCCCAAATTACCCCTGAGCCTTAAAGACCTCCCCCACCGTCAAATCCAGAGAATATGTTTATGTATTTTTATGTAGGGCTGTACCATGGTGCAGCCGCTCCCGATGGCAACACTATTGGCTCGGATGTTCCGGGGAACATCCCTACATATCTGAATGTCTAATTATCATCTTCAACCATAATAAAGCTCTTAAGATTAGTTGAAGTTGAAGGCACAGCTGAAGTCAATGGCCTTTGTGCCGCCGTCATATTTGCCTTGAACCCACCAGTGGCTGTCGAAGCGATGCCTCACATTGGCCACCACGCCTTTACGGGCACGCATTGAGTAGCCCACATTGAAAATAGTGCCTATCGGGGTGATGTTCATTCCAGCAACCACCTGCAGACGGTCACCGTCGCACCAGCGACGGCCGTTGAACATATTATCCCATGTGGCATCTATCATGATGTTCAGAGGGAGTTTTACCGTGGCGGCCAAACCTTGCTTGTAGAGCGACTCCCGGCAGTCGAGTATGCTGCGCGAGAGCAGATAGAATCGGTCCTTGATATTGAAATTTACCCATATAGCCGGCAGAAATGACCTTGATGTGAAATTATAGCGGGCCAATCCGGTGAAGTTTACCCACTTTGCAGCATCATAACGATAGCCGAAATAAGTGGAAAACGCAGCCTCGCCACCATCCACGGGTTGCGACAGAGCAGCCCAGACGCGGTAACGGTCCGACTGTGTGATGCCGTCATAGATCTGTGCGTGCAAAAATCCATGGACACAAGTAAATGTGATAATAATGGCCAGAATTCTGACTCCAAATTGTCTCATCCGTTATTGATATTTTTAAACTTTATAGTTCATCGGTATATAGATTCCACACATCGGTATTGATAATATCGGTGAAGTGGAATTTCATTTCTCGTATATTAGCGACAGTTATCCAATATTGATCCTTGCTTTGCACTTTCGTTTTAATAGCTTTGACAGACTCCGATTCATCGCCTTCAGGGAAATAATATACAACAATCGATAGATGTTTATTATTACTATAGGCATTATAGGCCACCTCGAATTCTTCAATTGTCTTATCCCCAATGAATCCTTTGATAATGAAGACTGCAATGTCAGCCTCTTTCTCTATAAAGCGATTATACAGCGACTGCTGCCCATTCTCAACGACTTTACTGGTAAAGTCCTCAAATGTATATGACAAT
>CAZAZA010000102.1:0-2554 GCA_964489495.1 uncultured Bacteroides sp. | reverse complement strand
ATTCTTATCCTTCCATCTATTGTAAACCACGCTAATGGTCGAGCGAATGGCGTCTCTTTCAGGTTGAAGGGCGGTTGAACCGGCAATAAAGCAAGACAGCCTCTTTGGCTTGTTCTTTGGGATGAAATCAAGACGAAGCTTTTGATTACCTTTATCGATTTGCAGCGTTGATGCTTCGCCCTTCGTAATCAAGAATCCATTATCCTCGTTCAGCTTCCCATCGCCATTAATATCTGCGGTCAAAGAAAGGGAGGATTTAATCCGCGACAGCTTGCGATACTTCAGTATGAGCCAAGAACCTACAATCACAACTATTAGCAATATGATTGATAGCCATACAATATTAGTCTCTCTTTGCATTAGTTCCTCATGGTATAACTCAGATGATTGCTCTAATCTTGAAAGATCATAATCCTTCTCTTCAAGTTCATATCTGAGAGATCGGATAATGACCTCTAATGAGTCTTTTTTATCCACTACAATCGGCTTCAAATCATCCGGAATATCTTCAACTACCACAGAATCACAAGCAATTGTATCAACAATAGGCGGCCATATTGATGGAGAATGCATCTCATAGTCAGGTATAGAATCAACATCAGAGACTTTTTGAGAACGACTAAACCAGAAAAAGATTGCAATAATCATCAATACTAATATCACTAAAGCAGTAAGCTTCTTAATGCAACCATTAGAGGCAGAATCACTGACACAACAGGAAGAGGATTCTTGCGTAGGGAGTTGTCGCGGTCTATATGAGGCTGAATCGCAATTGTCGTAGGCTCCTTTCCCGACACCTACCGCATTATGAATAAATGCAAGACTTCCAAACGAACGTATCTCCTTTTCTAATTCTGAAATACTGAAATACCTATTTATATGAAGAAGATTTAGTAACCCTTTAAATTCCGAAAGATCAGCTTCCTCTGTAACAGGAACTATTGTTTTCCCAAGAGACAAAGCGAACTCTATTTCCTTCTTTAACCAAGCAGACTGCTCCGCACTTTTAGAGCAGACAACAATTACTATTTTTGAGCGTCTTATAGCCTGCTGGATAGAAGTCGCAAAATTCATTCCGGCCCTAAGAGATTTGTCATCTTGAAAACACGTAATGCCATACTTATTCAAGATAGAGTATATCCTGTCAGCACATGCCTTGTCGGCATGTGTGTAGGCTATATAAACCTCAAAACTCTTTAATGTATTAACCATGATTGAAAGCTTCACTCAAGAAGTTCCACAAAGTTTCCTTTATACAGGAACGAATTGGCCTTAACTTCATAAAATTTATTTTGTCGAATTGAATTCGTCCCATTGCTGTTTCTTTTCAAGAATAATACGAAGTGTATCAATATTAATTCCCCATTCTTTAAATCTTAGTCCAATTTGACCTGCAGGGAATTCATACTCCATAATGTTTCCGACACATTTAAGTAATGAGCCATTGAGTGTTACTGGCAATAAAACAAGATGTTTTGATTGTTTTGCCGAGTTCTCTATTATTTCCCTCAATTTTTCTGAATCATCTCCGAAATGCCAATTATCATATTGTATAATGACATAGGTATTACGTAAGCCTTGTTTCTTCCCATATCCATTTCCTTCAATGTTTCCTAATACGCAATCGAATATTGCTCCGATTTGTCTACAATTGAATACGGCTTTTTGACTCCCATCTCTTTTAAACTTAGGAAGCCAATTCCTAAGTTTTCTCGTAAAACTCAGTTTCGGCAAGACTTGATTATTGTCCATGTCTCTCCAAATTCGAAACTTATCTCCAGTTATATCAGTAATGATATCACAATAACAATAACCGTAATTATTTAAATGACGTTCATATTTCTCATTCAAACTCACAAGGCGAATCATTGATCCGTCGTCAGATCGCTGTATTTCTGTTCCAAAATCACCAACATTATCAGAGATTGGTCTATTGTCCACATCAAGGAATTTATAGAATCGTAATACACCGTCTTCATAGAGTTCATGTTTAACCGCGTAACCACATGCATTATTGACAACAGCCCCATCTTTTCCAAGGCTGAAGATTCTTCTCCAATCATCTTCTTCCGCAATTGCGAATCCAAATTCTTTGGTTTCATCTTCCATCGATTGCGTGTTGTTTCGGTCTTTATCATAATAGAAAACACGTTTAACCCCAGTTTCGGGATTTAAGCATTCCTCTTTATAAGCATACCCATGACTATTAGTAGTTATTTCTCCTTTCTCATTCAAATATCCTACTATTCTGTTATGTTCATTTGGATACTCATAACTTAATCCGAAGCAACCTAATAAGTTGCTTAACGATATGGGAATACCTTCAACTGAAAAATACATTCTTTTAATTACTTGTCCTTCATTATTCGTATATGAATGAATTATGCTATAACCTAATTTGTTGTTATGAGGTTGTCCGTTCTCGTCAAGGCATTTTATAATTGTTAACCCCTTCTTATCATCATATTCATAACTGAGTCCATAATCACCATCGGCATCTGATAATGGTAATTTGTCTGAATCCAAATATAAATTCTTTATGGTTCTGCCTTTA
>CAZAZA010000101.1:0-9958 GCA_964489495.1 uncultured Bacteroides sp. | reverse complement strand
GGCACTATCTTCGGTTCGGTCAACACCATCATGATTGCTGAAGCCCTCGAAAAGCTCGGCCACAACATCGACCGCAAGACCATCATCCTCAAGGATACCATCAAGGAGGTCGGCGATTACAAGGCAACCATCCGCTTCCACAAGGACGTAGTCGTAGAGCTCCCCTTCACCGTGGTTTCGGAATAATAGCCGGCTTGTCCGGAAAACTATTTCATATCCAAAGACGTTGCACTCTTATATCACATAAGACGTGTGACGTCTTTCGGTTTTTGACAATCCACTTTCACACTTTATGCCCCTAAATGCCATATTGCTCATATCCACTACCGCAACAGTCACGATGATCGTTACTGTCGTCTACGGATGCACTATTCTCGGCGTGGCGGGCGTGATTCTGCTCGAAAACCGCAATCCGCTCAAGTCGCTCGCATGGCTGTCGGTGCTGCTGTTGCTGCCGGTGTTCGGGCTGCTGCTTTATCTTGTATTCGGGCGAAGCATACGCAACCGGCGCATGATTTCGCGACGCCGCCGGCGCAAACTCCTCAAAGAAGACACCCCCGTGCATGACGACATACCTTCGGACAACGACTCTTTTGAGGCCCACCGCCTTGTGACGCTCATCCACTCTCTCACCGGCGCCCACTTCTACGCAGGCAACACGTGCGAGTTATTCTACGACGGCCGGTCGAAATTCGAGGCCCTGATTGCCGACCTGGAGGCCGCACGCGACTACATCCTGCTCCAATACTATATTTTTGAAGACGACACGATAGGCGCCCGGGTGGCCGACACGCTCTGCCGGCGCGCACAGGCAGGCGTTAAAGTGCGTGTTATTTACGACCATCTCGGGTCGATCGGCGTAAGCAACAGGTTTTTCAACCGCATGCGCGAGGCAGGCGTCGACGTACAGCCTTTCTTCAAAGTGACGTTCCCCCATCTCGCCGCACGCATCAACTGGCGCAACCACCGCAAGCTCTGCGTTATCGACGGAGTGACAGGATATATCGGCGGTATGAATATCGCCGACCGATATATCGACGGCGGCGACAAGTTCGACATCTGGCGCGACACCCACATGAGGGTGACCGGCCCGGCGGTAAGCGCCCTCCACTATGCGTTCGCTGTCGACTGGAATTTCATGGGTCAGCCGCTTATCAGCGAGCGTCAGGCGCCCGGTGCGCGCCCGCTGGTGCGCGAGGAGGGCATAATCGACTGCGGCGTTGGCATGCAGATGGTAACCGGAGGACCGACAGGCGAATGGAACAACATGGGGTTCGTGCTGCTCGATGCCATAGCCAACGCCACAAAGCGTGTGTTTGTGCAGACCCCCTACTACCTGCCCTCGGAAAGCCTGCTGCGCGCACTGCAGGCCGCAGCACTCGCCCGCATCGACGTGCGGGTGATGCTCCCCGCACGCAGCGACTCGGTAATGCTGACATATGCCTCGCGCAGTTTTATCGCCGAATCACTCCGCGCCGGCATAAAGATTTACTTTTATACGGCCGGGATGCTCCACAGCAAGGTCATCATTATCGACGACGACATATCTTCGGTCGGGTCGACCAACTTCGACTTCCGCAGCATCGAACACAATTTCGAAGGAAACATGATGATCTACTCTCACGCTGTCAACCGGCGGCTGCGCCGTTCGTTCATGACCGATATCAGCCACTCGGAGCGCGTGCGTTTCAGCGACTGGCGGAAGAGGCCGTTCCACCGCAAGATCGCCGAGTCGGTGCTGAGGCTGCTCAGCCCGATCCTTTAAACAATTATAACTAAAGACACACAGGCTTTCCGGCGGATTTTAGCTAACTTTGCGGCGGTAAAAAAGATCAAATACATTCACAAGCTGCAAATGTTCATAACCAGTAACCTGTCCCGTCCGTCAAGGCCGGGTGTGGCGCTGTCGCTTGCGCCGGTTTTACTACTTTTAGGCGCGCTGGCCGTCATCATCGCCACCGCCGGCGCCTATGCCGTTCAAGATTATTCACCCTACGTACTGCTCGGAGTGGCAGCCGTCGCCCTGGCGCTTACCCGACTGTTCACCCGGCGCGACAAACGCCTCATAGCCATGGGTCTGGCCAAAAGTGCCCGTCAGATACTTCCGGCCATTCCAGTCCTCATACTCATCGCCATACTTTCCACCACATGGATGCTGTCGGGGGTGGTGCCGCTGCTCATCAGCTACGGACTCGGAGCCATCAGCCCGACATGGTTTCTCGTCATAACCTGTGCGGTGTGCGCCGTTGTCTCGGTGCTTACAGGCAGCTCATGGACAACCATCGCCACCATAGGCACCGCATTTCTCGGCATAGGCACCATAATGGGCTATAACGAGGCATGGGTGGCCGGAGCCATCATATCGGGAGCCTATTTCGGCGACAAAGTGTCTCCGCTTAGCGACACCACCGTGCTCGCGGCCTCGTCATGCGGCCTCGACCTGTTCAGGCACATACGGTTCCTGATGTACACTTCGATTCCGGCGATGGCTGCCGCACTCGCCGTATTCGCCGTACTTGGCCTGACAGCCGATACGGCCGACAACGCCGGTGCGGCCTCAATGCGGACGGCCCTTGCCTCGACATTCAACCTTTCGCCGATGCTCCTTATCGTTCCGGCCATAACGGTGATTCTCACTGTCCTGCGCGTGCCTTCGGCATGGACTCTCGCCGCAGGCGGATTTGCCGGTCTCGCGGCAATGTTCATATTCCAGCCCGAGGTGGTCAGTCTGATTGCCGGCGACAACACGGCGGTGATCACCGGGCTAAGCGTCATCGCCGGAGGAGCCTCGTTGTCGACCGGCAACGCGTCACTCGACTCGCTTGCCTCGACCGGGGGCATAGCCGGCATGATGCCGACCATATTTCTTGTCATCTGCGCCATGGTGTTCGGCGGAATAATGATAGGCACCGGAATGCTTGGCGCTATGACCCGCATGTTCACCCACATGCTTCGCCGCCCGCGTGCGCTGGTAGGCGCCACCGTCGGCAGCGGGCTGTTTCTCAACGCCTGTACGGGTGACCAGTACCTCTCAATCATCATAGGTGGAAATATCTACCGGTCGACCTACCGCCGCCGTGGTCTCGCCAACGAAATGCTCAGCCGTTCGCTCGAAGACTCCATATCTGTGACCTCGGTCCTCATTCCCTGGAACTCGTGCGGCATGACACAGTCGGGCGTCCTCGGCGTTGCCACGCTCGCCTACCTTCCGTTCTGTGTGTTCAACTGGATGAGCCCGCTGCTGTCGGTATTGTTTGCATGGATAGGATTCAAGGTACGTCACAACGAGCAAACTTTTGGTGTCACGCAAACGTTATCTTTAGACAAGAAAGCATACTGAAAACACTAAAAATATATTTCAACATGAGCGATTTCAACGAAATCATTAAGGACAGCAAACCGACTTTGGTCGATTTCTTCGCCACATGGTGCGGCCCGTGCAAGATGCAGGGTCCGATTCTCGAGCAAGTTAAGGCCGCTGTGGGCGACACGGCCAATATAATCAAGATCGACATTGACCGTAACGAGACACTCGCGCAGCAGCATGGCATACGCTCTGTTCCGACACTGATTCTGTTCAAGGACGGCAAAGCCGTCTGGCGTGCGTCAGGTGTGCACCAGGCCGACCTGCTCGAACTCAAGATCCGCGAATTCATCTGAGCCACACCCGGCGTAAAAAAATTTTGGGAGCCTGTGATGCAGCCGCATCACAGGCTCCCTTTTCATAATAGATCGGTGATTATCTAAGTACGACCTTGTAGGCGTTATATTGTCAATTCCGTGACGGCTTGTTGCAGGCGGCGCATGGCTTCGGCGATTACTTCGCGTGGGGAGGCGACGTTGAGGCGCATATGGCCCTCGCCGCCCGGGCCGAACATCTCGCCGTCGTTAAGGGCAAGTCCGGCTTTATCGACAAAGAGGCTCACAAGCGAGTCATGGTCGAGTCCGAGCCCCCGGCAGTCAAGCCATACAAGGAACGAGGCCTGCGGTTTCACGGCCTTTATCCCCGGAATATTGCGTCGGCAGAACTCATCGACAAAGTCGACATTTTCTTCCACATACCGGAGCATCCGGCGGCGCCACTGGTCGCCCTCGCCCGAGAAAGCCGCCATTGTCGCTACGGCCGACAGAGTCGGCGCGTCGTCAAATTCGTTTGCCTTCAGCCACGAGAAGAAGCTCTGACGCAGCTTCGGGTCGGGCACGACAGCATAAGAGCTGACGATCCCCGCCAAATTGAATGTCTTCGACGGGGCGCCGAAAGTCACCGAACATGCCTCAGCCTCACGGCTCACCGTGGCGAACGGCGTGTGACGGTGGCCGTAAAGCACCATATCGGCGTGGATCTCGTCGCTGACCACTATAATGCCGCGACGGTAGCATATCTCGGCCAGCCGTTTCAGAGTCGCGGCATCCCATACAACGCCCCCCGGATTGTGGGGATTGGAAAGCAGCAGCATGCGGCATGACTCGTCGGCCACACGTTCAAGGCCCTCGAAGTCCATGGCATAACCGCCGTCCGGCAGCTCTTTCAGCGGGTTCTCCACCACGCCGATTCCCTGATCCTGCGGCGTGAGGCGGAACGGATGGTAGACCGGCGACTGTATTATCACCTTTTCACCGGGCTTAAGGAAATGGTTGAGGGCCATCCCTATCCCTTTGACCACTCCGGGAATGAAGGTTATCGCCTCGGTGTCGACACGCCAGCCATGCCGGGCCTCCAGCCACCTGGCTATGCTCCCGGCATAGGCCGGCGGGGTCACGGTATATCCAAGCACGGGCACATCGAGAGCCCGGCGCAGCGCCTCGCGTACAAACGGTGGCGTGGGCCAGTCCATGTCGGCCACCCACAGCGGCATCAGGTCGGCGCGGCCGAACCGCTCTTCGAGCACGTCGATCTTCACGGCATTCGTGCCGCGACGGTCTATGATCTCGTCAAATTCCATCTGCCTGACCCTCCTGTTTGTCGCCGCAGATAGCTTGTCTTATGTCACCGACAAGGTCGTCGGCATCTTCAAGCCCTATCGACAGTCGTATGGTTGTGGGATATACGTTCATTTCAGCCCGCTCTTCGGCACTCAGGTTCCCGAAAATCGTACTATAGGGGTGAATCGCCAGCGACCGGTTGTCAAACAGGTTGGTGGCGCGGTGAATCAGCTGCAGTCGGTCGAGCATATCGTAGCATGCTTGTTCCGACTCAAGATCGAAAGTCAGCATGGCCCCGGCTGTCGGTCCGTACTGCCGGCGGCAGATGTCATGATACGGGTTGTCGGGGAGGCCGGGATAAGTCACATTTACGACTCCGGGCAGCGACCTCAGCTGTTCGGCCACCCGCAGCGCACCCGCCGACTGCACGGCATAACGTGCTGCCAGAGTTTCCAGGCCCAGAGTCTGCATGTATGCGGCATGAGGTGTCATGTATGCTCCGAAATTGAACACCATCTCGCGCTTAATCCTCTGAATGAACCCGTCCAGCGTGCCATAGTCTATTACCAGGCCGCCTAACGATGTGGCGCCCCCCGAGAGATATTTTGTCGACGACACCACTTCAACATCCACGCCGAGCGACTTTGCATCGAACTCCGTAAACGGAATCATCGTGGTGTCTGCGACAAGAGCAGCCCCGTGCCGGTGTGCTATCGCCGACAGTGCGGCAAGGTCGGCCACCTCCATCTGCGGGTTGGTTATGGTTTCCAGAAATATGCAGCAGGTATTGTCGTCCATGGCCGCCTCCACCGCGTCCAGGTCGGTGAGGTCGACAAATAGCGGCTCGACGCCGAATCGCGGCAGAGTCTTTCCGATCAGTTCGAAGGTGTTTGCGAACAGATGCCTTGAAGCCACGATATTGCGTCCCTGCGATGCTAAGGCGAAAAGCGTGGCCGAGATGGCGGCCATGCCCGAATTCAGTGCGGTGACCGACCGGGCGCCTGTCAGTTCCTTTACGACCTTTTCAAGATAGATCACCGTCGGGTTGGTCACACGCGAATAGTCGGGAGCATCCGTGCGTCCGCAGAAAGCGTCGGCCATAGTGGCTGAATCGGCAAATTCATAAGCGTCGCAATGATACACGGGCATGCTTAACGCGCCGTAAACATCCGGACTCTGATAGGGTATATGGATAGCTTTTGTATTCTTTTTCATTTTTCAAGCTTTTAGTCTGCAAATATACCCATTTTCCCTGAAACTCCCACAATCCCCAAACAAATACGGAGAACAAAATCAGCCTCCTGTAGTTTCTATATATGTAGATTTATTCGTAACTTTGTAAAATAAACAGACAACGATATGGATAAACCGATTTTCAAACTCGTAACGCTCCCGGAGGCCGACGAATTCTTTGAAAGCCTATCCACGGCTGTACTCCGCAAGATGTTTTACAACATCCGTAAGGTAGCCGGAGGTGTCAAGGACCCAGACCTATTCAAGAAGCTCGGTGACTCTGATATTTGGGAGTTTCGCACATCCTGGCAAGGCATGGCATACCGGCTGTTTGCCTTTTGGGACAAAGACGGTGAGACCCTTGTTGTCGCCACACACGGACTTGTGAAGAAAACTCAAAAGACTCCGAAAAGCGAAATCAAACACGCACAAGCAATAAGAAAAGAATATTTAGAATCCAAATACAAATAAGATATGGCACAGATGAAAGTTACAACCTTTGAGGAACTGCAGGACCGCTATCTCGGAAAGATGGGAACTCCAGAGCGCGACGCATACGAAGCAGAAGTAAGGGAGGCAATACAAAGCTACAATATAGGAGAGGCAATAAAGGCGGCAAGAAAAGAACGCAATATGACCCAAGACCAATTAGCGGAACTCATGGGCGTGAAAAAAGCACAGGTCAGCCGAATTGAAAGGGGATATAATCCCACACTCAATACCATAACAAGGGCATTCAAGGCTCTTGGGATTTCTGTTTCTCTCAACTGCGGGAATATGCAAATCTCTTTAAGTTAAATAATAAACAGCCTGTTCACTCCCCTTGTTTACACCGATAGCGGGACCGCGAAAACTGATACAATACTTCGATTTGTCAATATCAGAATAATTGACTATATTTGTATCATAATAATAGCAGTATTATGATGCAGCAGCAAATAGTGATAACATATTATCTGTATTAGACAACTTTGTGCTGGATAATGCGGATGACATTGCCCGGCAGGTAGCGGATAGCTTCCGTAAACGGCGTGTGGAGAAAAATATCACACGGCAACGCATATCCGAACTATCCGGAATACCATTATCTACAGTGGCACGCTTCGAGCAGAGAGGGCTTATTGCATTCGAGTCACTTATCAAGTTGGCTATGGCATTGGGATATGCCCCTGATGTCCGCAACTTGTTCGGCACAGCCAAGTTTGAGACGATGGAGGAGCTTGACATGATTCGCAGCAAAAGTGGTGACAAAAGAGCATACACTAAAACCAAGAAGAAATGAGAAAGTCAGAGAAGCTTAAAGTCTGGTTTAGAGAATGGATGGAGACCGAGGCATTTTTAATTGTACCGAATTCGGTGTAATTAAAATCGGGATTATAGAGCATTTCCCATTCTCCGATATAGTAAGTCTCGAAATTAGCATATTGTGACAGATCGGGAAGACTTTAAATACCAATTATTTTGGAATTTACATGTATAATTTAACTAATTTAAATTATGCCAGTTTGTGATTTCAATATATTAGTAGTGTGATTTCACATTAGAGCAAGACATTCATAACATTGACGTTATTCTTTTTCAGTCGAGGTATTTATACGGCATTTGTTGATTATTCTCTTTACCTCTTCAAACAATATAGATGCAGACTCAAGAATTTCATCAGATGTCGGTATTGTGCCGTAGGATAATGCACCTACTTCAGTGTTGTATATGCTTGAGACCTTCTTCCATAACAAGCCAAAATCAATAAACAATGGTGAGGTCAGGATGTCTGCTTCCTTCCATTTCGGAGGTCTGTCAAACTCATCTTTGTCATGTGCAATAAGAGCAATAAGATCCTCGGCAAAACCTGTTTTGTAATACTCGGCGCACTCTTTATCTCGCATTAGATAATAAAGATCATAGAAATGTCGGATTTTGGAGGCGACTCCAGCTATGGCGTCATCTTCAAATGAGAATCGTGTCAGAGACACCACTTTTTCGCAAAGTGTACGCCTCTTGTCAAGGACATTTAGCTCAAAAGGTCTCATATCCAGTTCTTCAATCATTGAATCCAATCTGCGTTGTTCCATCATTTCTGAGATGAATGGTTTAATTAAACGCCTGACATATGGATAAGGGTTGCCGTAAGTATTTATCTCGACAATCACATGGTTACCAAGGAAGTTCAAAGACTCCTTTCTGCTGCTCAATACAGATGAATAGCCATGATATGTTTTTCTGAAGCGATTATTTTTTATCGATAGTTCAGGCATGTCAAGTTCTTCCATATCGGCAGTGGTGTCTTTACCTATTCTTGCCACGAGCTTTTTCTGCTGATTTTGGCTCAATCCCTCCAATAGTACCGCAAAATCTACATCTGAAGAAAAACGTTTGATTAACCCATAGGCTTTAGAGAGAGATGTACCTCCTTTCCAAACGATACGCTCTCTTTGCGGATGACGTGATAGCTTTTGGAGTATCTGACAAATCCAATAGTCTTTTTCAACGAACTCCGGTGCCATACCAAGCATCTGGGATGTAGCATTAATGGCATTGGAAAACATTTCTCTGTCTGCGTGTAGTTTCATTCAATGTTCCAGTTGTCAGGGTTTATATTTGACGAATCATTAAGACCTATCGAATAGGTCGATGTCGGATTGAGAGATTGTTTAAGTTCACCGATATATTTATCATTACCGGCTGATTCAAGAATTGCGCCCAATAGTGCCCTTACTCGCGGAGGATATTTCATTGATAATTTCACGATAGTCGCAAGTCCCTTTTCGTCCAGTTCAGTTATATGTTTCTTTAGAATCCCGATAGATTTGTCAACAGTGGTGTCGGGGATTTGTTTTATCAGTTTTATGGAATCAAGTATCTTAAGCAGAGGTATTGAATTGTAAGTGATTTTATTGGGCTGCATTATAAATCGTATTTCATAATTTCCCCGCATCATCGTGTCTCGACGACGGGAGGTGCCGATTATAATCACATTGGAAATTTGAGAAGTAAGCCCCATCTGATTCCAGACGGCATAGCCCGTAATATAGCCTGACAATGTACCATTGTCATACATAAGGTCTTTGACAATCTCACCCGGGGCTGGTCCGATATTCCCGAATACAGATGTTTTTGGTTTATAATATTTACCTCTCCCAACTTTCTCAATCAATCCTAACTTAACCATACGTCCAAGCTTGACCCTGACATTTTCCCACCAATCATGTGGGAAGCCAAGATCTCCAATGGTAAAGACTGTAGTAGGTTTTATACCTGCAATCTTATTTTCTATGAGCTGAGAAGCGACCATTGTGCTACGTTTTTAAATCCAACGGCAAAGTTAATAAAAATGTTCGGTATTCCGTGCGGTTTACCGAACATTTTTGCATTGGAGGTGGGCACCGAGAGATTGAGCGGGCTACCGTATTGTCGGCGGTTATGCCGTCAAAAGGTGACGGTGAGCTCCCTGCAGTCGGTAGTATTTTTTATTCCAAGGCCGAACATCTCCTTTTCGCGCCTCACGCTCTTTGAGTGTCAAGCATGCGAAACCGATGGTGATATACAAATAAAAAAAGTAATCCTCTGGTTGGTAGGGATAATCGAAGCAATCGTAGGTCTGACATTATGGGCCGACGCTGCTATATGTTGCACCTGCAAGGTGTAGTTGTGTTAATGCTTACTTTCTCTGCATTTACCTCCACCTGCATACGCAAAGGTGTCACTGTGATAGAGAAATATCCCGGAACTCCTGATGTGGTGGCAGATATGACGATAGCACCGACACTTACTGGGAAGTTGAACAAACTGAAAAAAGTATTTC
>CAZAZA010000100.1:0-9969 GCA_964489495.1 uncultured Bacteroides sp. | reverse complement strand
AGTTCACAAAAAAATTTTTTCAGCAAGTTACGAAGTCAAACTGTCAAACTCCCGATTCCGGGGCAATTTATCAATTTTTTCGGAATAGAGTGGCTTATACGGCGATTTTTTGTAACTTTGCAGCTTGAAACATTTTACATTGTAACATTACGATATGGCACAACAAGACGACGTATTCAAGAAAATCGTATCACACGCCAAGGAGTACGGTTTCGTATTTCAGTCTTCAGAAATATATGACGGCCTCGCTGCCGTATATGACTACGGTCAGAACGGCGTAGAGCTTAAGAACAATATCAAACGTTACTGGTGGGACGCAATGACCCTCCTGCATGAAAACATCGTCGGAATCGACTCGGCAATTTTCATGCATCCTACCATATGGAAAGCATCGGGCCACGTCGATGCCTTCAATGACCCGCTGATTGACAACCGCGACTCGAAAAAACGCTACCGTGCCGACGTCCTTATTGAGGACGACATAGCCAAAATCGACGACAAAATCGAAAAAGAGGTTGCCAAAGCGCGCAAACGCTTCGGAGAGTCGTTTGACGAAGCCTTGTTCGTGCAGACCAATCCCCGCGTGGCCGAATTGAAAAAGCAGCGTGACGAACTTCACGAACGTTTCGCCAAGGCCATGAACGACAACAATCTGGAGGAACTGCGCCAGATTATCATCGACCGCGAAATCGTCGACCCTGTCTCAGGAACAAAAAACTGGACAGAAGTGCGCCAGTTCAACCTTATGTTCCGCACAGAGATGGGTTCAACCGCCGACGGCTCGATGACTGTGTACCTGCGTCCTGAGACCGCGCAGGGAATCTTTGTCAACTACCTTAACGTACAGAAAACAGGCCGTATGCGCATCCCGTTCGGCATAGCTCAGATAGGCAAGGCTTTCCGCAACGAGATTGTGGCACGTCAGTTCATATTCCGCATGCGCGAATTCGAGCAGATGGAGATGCAGTTCTTCGTTCGTCCCGGCGACGAGCTGCAGTGGTTCCAGAAATGGAAGGAGACACGTCTCCGCTGGCACAAGGCCCTCGGACTCGGCGACGAAAAATACCAGTTCCACGACCACGAGAAGCTCGCACACTATGCTAATGCCGCAACCGACATCGAGTTCAAGATGCCGTTCGGCTTTAAGGAAGTGGAAGGCATTCACTCGCGTACAAACTTCGACCTTTCGCAGCACGAAAAGTTCTCCGGTAAAAACATCAAATATTTCGATCCGGAACTGAACGAAAGCTATGTGCCGTATGTCATCGAGACCTCGATCGGCGTTGACCGCATGTTCCTGTCCGTGCTCTGCTCAAGCTACGATGAGCAGAAACTCGAAGGAGGCGACACCCGTGTCGTACTTCACCTGCCGCCGGCACTTGCTCCGGTGAAATGCGCAGTCCTGCCGCTTGTCAAGAAAGACGGTCTGCCCGAAAAAGCACGCGAGATTGTAGGCGACCTGAAATTTGACTTCTCGACACATTACGACGAAAAAGACTCAATCGGCAAACGCTACCGCCGCCAGGACGCCATAGGTACCCCCTTCTGTATCACTGTTGACCACCAGACTCTGGAAGACAACACCGTCACGCTCCGCGAACGTGACTCTATGGAACAGACCCGCGTAGCCGTGGCCGACCTACACCGCCTGATTCACGACCGGGTAAGCATCAACTCTCTTCTGCGCAAACTCGGCTAAAACACAACCAGACAAAAAAAATAATGAAACATCTCTTCCAAACGATCCTGCGCACCGTCCTGCCGGCACTTATATGCGCGGTCGCCCTGAGTTCGTGCAACTACAACTCACTGGTCGAACAGCAGCAAAGCGTCGAACAGTCCTGGGCCGAAGTCGAGAACCAGTATCAGCGCCGCGCTGACCTGATTCCCAATCTGGTCAATACGGTCAAAGGATATGCCACTCACGAATCGGAAACCCTTGAAAAGGTAACCCAGGCGCGTGCCAAAGCCACGTCGATAACAATCGACGCAAACGACCTCAACGAGGAAAACCTCGCCCGCTTCCAGGAAGCCCAGAACGAGCTTACCGGAGCATTGAAGTCGCTTCTGGCTGTGTCAGAAGCTTACCCCGACCTCAAGGCCAACGAGAACTTCAAGGACCTGCAGGTGCAGCTCGAAGGCACGGAAAACCGTGTGGCCACAGCACGAAGCCGCTACACAGAAGCCGTCCGCGAATACAACACCTCAATCAAGAAATTTCCCACCACCATCTATGCCGGATGGTTCGGTTTCACGCCTAAGCCACAGTTCAAGGCCGAAGCCGGAGCCGAGCGAGCACCGGAAGTAAAATTCTGAGTATATGAAGTTTTCACATATAGCCATAATTGCCGCGACAGGCACGTTGTTTCTCTCTGCTTGCGGAGGCGAATCCACATGGGAAAAATACGAGGAATGGGCTAAACTTAATGATGACTGGTACTTAGAAGAGGTAAACCGTAAGGCTCCCGACGGCAACGCATATTATACCATGCTCAAACCGGTATGGAATCAGACTTCGGGCGTGCTCATCCACTACCACAATGACCGCACGCTGACTGAAGGCAACCTGTCGCCTATGCAGACCTCCACCGTATCTGTCAAATACAAGTTATGGATCTACGGTGGTACGGCCATTGACTCGTCATACAACATGACCGACAGTATATATACTGCAAAACTGTCGTCGCTCGTACAAGGCTGGCAGGTAGCCCTCAATGACATGCGCTGCGGCGACAGTGCCACAGTAGTTCTCCCCTACACCATGGGATACGGCGCAACGGGCGGCAGTGCAGTCGACCCATACTCGACACTAAAATTCGACATAAAGCTTGTGGATATCCCATACTACGAGGTACCACAGCCCTAAGCTGTCGACACCCACAACAAACAAAAAAAGCTGCGCTATGCGCAGCTTTTTTTGTTGTTACTCGGATTGATTAGCGTTCAAGTATCCGCTCGTAAGCGCCGGGGGAAGTCAGCACTTCAAGACCCTCGCGATAGACCGGATTAAGAGGATTGATGACACGGAAATAAAGTGACCGCGAATAGAGATCCGTCCCGATTAGTCCCTTGAGCACGGTGGATATATACTCCCGGCTGGTTTCAAACTGTTTCTCGTCAAACTTCACACCTTCCTTTGTTGCCGCTTCAACAAGGCCGTCGAGTATCGGCTGATCTACAACAAACTTATTGACATAATCGTCTTCTGTAGGATATTTAGCAAGAATCTCCTTACGGTGTCCGTCGACATAATTAACGCTATACGTGGCGAGAATGCCCTTGGCCAAAAGATCGCGGTAGTAGTCGGAATAAAACGATGTATCGACAGGGACGAACCTGTCGGGCATGATACCTCCGCCGCCATATACGGTGCGGTTGAGCTTTAGTGTCTTGTATTTGAGCGAATCGGCGAAATGGATACTGTCAGCCGAATTAAATTCCCCTGACTCATAGCGGTGCAACATATCTTCGCGGTATGAATCCTCGTCACCCATTGTATACGGCTTCTGGATACAACGGCCCGAAGGCGTGTGGTAACGCGCAACCGTCAGGCGTATCATTGAACCGTCGGGAAGCGGGAAAGGACGCTGGACAAGACCTTTGCCGAACGTGCGGCGTCCGACAACCACTCCACGGTCGTTATCCTGTACGGCGCCTGACAATATCTCACTTGCCGAAGCCGAATACTGGTTGACCAAAACGGCAACGCGCCCGTTGCGGAACGTACCGTTATGCTCAGCCCTATAGGAAGCCGACGGCACTTTGCTGCCATCGGTGTATACGATTAGGTCGCCTTTGTCGAGCAGCATCTCGCAAAGCTCCACGGCAGTGCCCAGATAGCCTCCGCCGTTATCCTGCAGGTCGACAATCAGGTCCTTCATCCCCTGCTTCGACAGATTCGCCATTGCCTCTCGCACCTCATTTCCGGTGGTTTCGGCAAACCTCGAAACACGTATATAACCCACTCCCGGAGCCGCCATATAATATGCGTCTACACTGTACAGTGGAATATCATCACGGATAATGCGGAAGTCGATAGGATTGATTTGGCCTTTGCGCATGACACTGACATTCACAACCGACCCTTTTGGTCCGCGCAGATGACGCATAATGTCGCTGTTAGGCATCTTTACGCCGGAAATCAGGGTATCATTCGCACTCAGTATACGGTCTCCTGCCACAATACCAACGCGCTCCGAAGGCCCTCCCTGAATGGTCTGCACAACATACAACGTGTCGTTAATCATACGGAACTGTATGCCTATGCCGCTGAAGTTGCCCTGAAGCGGTTCGGTAAGGGCTTTGGTCTCTTTGGGATCGGAATAGGATGAATGAGGGTCGAGCGTCTTGAGCATAGCCACGATGGCATTGTCGACCATCTTGCCTGACGGTACGCTGTCAACATAATATGCCTCAATAATCTGATCGACAAAACGGAGTTTGCGCGACGGATCAAGCGTGTTCTCGTCGGCACCGGCAGGCAGCGACGACACAGCCACACCCGCAGCCATGGCGACGGCCGCCAGTCCTTTAAAGCATGTTTTCATTTTCATCATAAATAGATAACGTCATAATAAGGCGTTCTGTTTCTTAGTTAATTTATTTCGGGCAGCCGGGAACAAACGACGACACATCGCGGCCATAATGGCTAAGTTCGCGCACAAGCGACGAGCTGACCATGGCCAGCTCCGGCGCGGCAAACAGCACCACGGTGTCGACTCCTGCAATACGGCGGTTGATATCCGCCATGTTGCGTTCATACTCATAGTCGGCAACCGACCGCACCCCTCTCAATATGCATCCGGCACCGACAGCCGACACAGCGTCGACAGTCAGCCCATCATAGGTAATGACTTCGACACGCGATCCAAACGGAGCGACGGCCGCCGTCACCTGCGCCACACGCGCCGCCACCGATTCGGCTCCCTGCTTGGCTATGTTGCACCCTATGGCCACCACAACCGTGTCAAAGAGGGAAAGACCGCGCTCGACAATCGAATAATGGCCGGTGGTAAACGGATCGAACGACCCCGGGAACAAAGCTTTCATAACTGTGAGTCGTCCTCGACGACGAGATTATCAATAATAAAATTCTGACGCTCGATAGTATTCTTCCCCATATAGAAGCGAAGCATCTCCGCCACACCATCCTCACGGTGAAGCGTCACTCGGTCGGCACGCATTTCCGGACCGATAAATGCCCTGAACTCTTCCGGAGAAATCTCACCAAGACCTTTGAACCGGGTAATCTCGGCATTGTCGCCAAGCTTGTCTATAGCCGCCAGCCGTTCTTCATCATTATAGCAATAATAAATATCACCTTTGTTGTCACGCTGTCCCGAGCGTTTGGTCGCACGCTTGTCACGGACTCGGAAAAGAGGGGTCTGCAGTATGTAGATGTGCCCGCGTTTCACCATATCCGGGAAAAACTGTAGGAAAAACGTGAGCAACAGCATACGTATGTGCATGCCGTCGACATCGGCATCCGTAGCGATAATCACCTTGTTATAGCGCAATCCGTCAAGACCGTCCTCGATGTTCAAAGCTGCCTGAAGAAGGTTAAACTCCTCGTTCTCATACACCATTTTCTTGGTTTTGCCGTAAGTGTTCTTAGGCTTGCCACGTAGCGAGAATACGGCCTGAGTCGCCACATCGCGTATTTTGGTGATGGAACCCGCAGCAGAATCGCCCTCGGTGATAAATATCGACGACTGTTCACGTCGCTCTTCCGAGCCTTTGACATCATTGAGGTGTATCTGGCAATCGAGAAGTTTTTTGTTGTGAAGACTTATTTTCTTCGACTGTTCGCGGGCGCGTTTTGTCACGCCTGCCATAGCCTTACGCTCGCGCTCGCTGTCCTGAATCACGCGCAGCATCACATCGGCCGTCTCACGCTCACGGTGGAGTGTGTTGTCAAGTTCGCGTTTGATAAAATCGCCGACAAACTTCGCCACAGTCGGACCTTCAGGCCCTACATCGCGCGATCCGAGTTTGGTTTTGGTCTGCGATTCAAACACAGGCTCCTGCACCTTTATCGCAATTGCCGCAACAATGCCGTTACGCACATCGGCCGGTTCGAAATTACGGGCATAAAAATCCTTGATTGTGCGAGTGACAGCATCCTTGAACGCTGTGAGATGAGTACCACCCTGTGTGGTGTGCTGGCCGTTGACAAACGAGTAATATTCCTCACCATATTGCGAACAGTGGGTCAGAGCCACTTCGATATCGTCGCCCTGAAGGTGTATCGCGGGATAGAGCGGGTCGTTCGTCATATTCTCTTTCAACAAGTCGAGAAGGCCGTTTCGGGAATAGAAACGCTTCCCGTTATAAAAAATCGACAATCCGACGTTGAGGAACGTGTAGTTTTTCAAAAGGGGCACAATGAATTCGTCACGGTAACGATAACCTCTGAAAAGGTCGGAATCGGGAACGAATGAAACGAACGTGCCGTTCGCATCCTCACTCGGAAGCACATCACTTTCACTAACCAGATTTCCACGCTCGTATACCACCTCCTTCATCATTCCGTCGCGCACACTGCGTACGACAAACTCAACTGAAAGAGCATTGACAGCCTTGATACCCACGCCGTTAAGGCCAACCGATTTTTTAAAGGCTTTAGAGTCGTACTTGCCGCCGGTGTTCATCTTCGACGAAGCCTCCACAAGCTTGCCGAGAGGGATGCCGCGCCCGTAGTCGCGTACAGTCACGCGGCCTTCGGACAAATTAATGTCAATCTGGCGCCCAAAGCCCATCATAAATTCGTCCATCGAGTTGTCTAGAACCTCCTTCAGGAGCACATATATGCCGTCCTCGGCACTCGAACCGTCACCGAGCTTGCCTATATACATTCCCGGACGCCGGCGGATATGCTCATTCCATTCAAGGGTGACAATATCGTTCTCGTCGTAATCGGCTACTGGGGACACGACAGATTCCCCCTCGCCATCAAAAAGATCATTTTCCTCTTCTTCAGCCATATTTGGACAGGGTCGCGAAACGCCCGAATATTTTAGACGGTTAGAATATTTTGCAAATATAGTAATTTTCCCGCAAATTTGACTACTTTTGCACCGTCAAAACTCACGAATACAATTATATGAAACTATCGAACGGCATATACGCGCTTGCGGCAGCCTCGCTCATGGCTGCATGTTCAAGCACACCGCACTGGACTCTGCGCGGCGAAATACCGACAGACGAACCTGTCGACGTTGTTATCGAAAGTCTGACTTTCAACGGATGGCAGCCGATCGACACGGTCACCACCGAGGCTTCAGGAAAATTTGAATATGAAGGTGCGCCTAAGGGATATCCCGACATCTACCGTCTGGCTTTACCGGGAGGCGAGACCGCCTATTTTCCCATCGACAGCCTTGAGACAATATCTATCGTAAAGTCCGGAGACTCATGGAGACTCGCCGGATCGTCGTCGGCATCAATAATCACGAGTGCAGACTCGCTTGTGAACGCCTGCATTGCCTCAAACGGAGTCGAAGCTACCCTGAACGACTCAATACTCAAGCGCGAGCTGGCCACAATACTTCTGAACGACCCTAAAAGCGTGGGGGCTTACTATATAGTCAACAAGCGCATCGGAGGAAAACCTATATTCGACCCGGCGAAAAAACACGACCTTCGCATGATCGGAGCTGTGGCAAATGCCTACACGGCCAGCCGTCCGGATGATCCGCGCACACGCGAAATATCAAACATATATATGGCTGGACGCCGTGCCACGATGTCTGTATTTCGTAGCGACACACTCGTCGCCGAGGAAATCGGCCATCACGAACTCCTGCTTTATGACAACAAGGGACAGCAACGCAGCCTGAACAAGGTGGTTGACGACAACCGGCTCACACTCCTTAACTTCACCGTGTATGGCGCCAATGAGTCGCCGGCATTCAACATATTGCTCAACGACGTTTACAAGCGTCATCATGACGCCGGATTCGAAATCTACCAGGTCAGCGTCGATCCCGACGAGACCACATGGCGTCGTGCGGCCGAGGCCCTTCCTTGGATCACAGTCTACAGCTCGCCGGTAAGCGAATCTGCCAACCTGATGAAATACAACGTTTCACAAATTCCGACATCGTTTCTGATTAATCGCGATGGAGAGATATTGGAACGTATCGACGACGTAGCCGATATATCAGCTGCCGTAAAACGACACATGTAATCAAGAGATATGGACATCTTCTGGCTAATTGCAGGGTTGCTGATGATTATCTGGGGTGCGTCGTGGCTCACCGACGGCGCATCGTCGATTGCGCGTCGCTCGGGCATTTCCGACCTGACAGTCGGACTGACGGTAGTGGCTTTCGGCACCTCAGCTCCCGAGCTGGTCATCAGCGTGGTATCGGCAATAAAGGGAAATCCTGAGTTAGCCGTGGGCAATGTGGTGGGTTCTAATATATTCAATATACTCGCCATCATAGGAATAACTGCCCTGGTTCGACCGATAAAGGTTGAGCGCACGATTCTTACAAACGAGATACCGTTCGTCGTACTTACGTCGCTTCTGCTCCTGACTATGGGCAACGCTCCGTTGCTTGACCACGGAATGTCGGCAGTGATAACCCGCGTCGACGGTATAGTGTTACTACTGGTATTTGCGGTATTTATGCGCTACACTCTGGCACAAGCTAAAAACGGGGCTACAAATGCGGATGAAGCCGAACTTAAAGCACCGATGACTGTGTGGCGTTCGATAATATGGGTAGTTGTCGGACTGGCCGGACTCGTGTTCGGCGGCGACAGATTCGTAGCCGGAGCGTCAGGCATTGCATCGGGCCTCGGTGTAAGCGACGCGGTAATCGGCCTCACCATAGTGTCGGCGGGCACATCACTGCCCGAACTCGCCACATCAGTGGCTGCCGCTCTCAAAGGCAAGCCGGCCATCGCCGTAGGCAATGTTATCGGCTCATGCATATTCAATATACTGATGATATTGGGCGTATCAGCAACTGTACGACCTCTCACCCTCGGCAATATAGGCAACTTCGACCTGCTGACTCTTGCAGGCGCAAGCCTGTTGTTCTGGTTATTCGGGTGGAAAATACGCGAGCGTACTATCACACGTGGCGAAGGAGCCGTCTTAGCGGCGGGCTATATCGCTTATGTCTGCCTGCTTGTGGCAAAGGCGGTCTGAACCTGCTGTTTTAGAAAACATATCCTATACCCACCGAGAATACACCGCCATGATGGTGCTTCACGAGACAGTACTTTCCTTCAGCCATTATTTTCAGTGACGACGTGACATACATCTCAACACCAGCTCCGGCGTTGAAGCCGAAGCTGTTAGACCGCGATGTACGGCGTATGCGTTCCTGATCGTTATACCTTGTGCTCCATGACGTATAGCTCAAGCCTGCCAACGGGTAGACTGCACAACGGCTTGAAGCGAAATCAAACGGAAAGTGAGCATTGATATTGAAAGTCAGAGCGTCAGTGTCGTTGTGACGGAAAAGATAGTCGATATTTGGTGACAAGCGGAAATGCTCGGTAAAACGGTATTGGAAATACAGGCCTGCCAAGGCCGACTCGTTGCTCGTATTATACCCGGCACGCAAGCCGACGCTCTTGGTGCCCTTGCCAACAGCCGAAGCCGTAATGGGAGTAAGGCCGACCAGCAGTGCGGCAGCGGCTTGCATTATCAGACGTTTTGTTCTTTGGTTCATGTCAACCTTTATACATTGGGTTATTATGGTTATGAGTGCTATCGTTCTGCAAATTTAACATAATTTTCCCTCATATTGTTTCAAAACCACAAAAAAACGTATAATAACCAATCCGATCCATCCCGTACCAGTTCATGGACCGACATTTACTTGGCGCTGCTGTCAAGTTTGAACGTGACTGGCAAAGTGTACCATACGTCCACTGCTTTTCCCCTACGCTTACCCGGTATGAACTTAGGCAAGCTCTTAACTACGCGTATGGCTTCCTCGTCAAGGATTC
>CAZAZA010000099.1:256-9977 GCA_964489495.1 uncultured Bacteroides sp. | reverse complement strand
CCATCAGAATATGGATGTGATATCGACTGGCAAACCAACAAACCAAATATCCAAACTTTCACCTTTGTAATACATAACCATAAAGTATTATTGGATAAGAAAAAGACGCTTAAAGAAAAAATCAATTCTATATTTCACGGCATTAAAATCAGGTATGGGCGACTCGATGAACTGTGGGAGAGGAGAGATTACCGTCAAGATTAATCTTATTGCTATAATAAATAATTTAGAAAGATGATACCGAAGATAATTCACTATTGTTGGTTCGGCAAAGGACAGAAACCTGCCGAATTTCAAAAACACCTTGATGGCTGGAGGAAAATTATGCCGGAATATGAGATAAAAGAATGGAATGAAGACAATTTCGACATTGATTTCTGTAGATATACTCGCGAAGCATACAACATGAAGAGCTATGCACATGTGTCAGATGTCTGTCGCCTTTACGCACTATATAATGATGGGGGCATATACTTTGACACGGATGTGGAGGTCTTAAAATCCTTTGCACCCTTCTCTAAGGAAAAAAGTTTTATTGGCAGGGAAAATATACTTCTTGGAACGGCAGTCATAGGATCTGAAAAGGGACAAAAATGGATTGAAACATTCCTGAATTTCTATCGAAACCGACATTTTATCAATCTTTGGGGACATCCTGTGCGAACACCAAACACAAGAATACTTACAGAGAAAATAATTCCGGAAGTTCCGCCAAATTTATGGCCAACAATTTATCCTCCATATTATTTCTGTGGTATAGATTGGGCAACAATGACGCCAATAGTAAATAATGAAACATTTTCTATTCATCACTTTGCTGCATCGTGGAGGAGTAGAAAGACACTGAAAACTCGCTTAGAAACAATTATACAAGGAATCAAATATCGTTACTTTAAATGAACTGTTCATTAATTATTTCGACCTATAACCGACCCGATGCTCTGCGACTTTGTTTACTCAGTGCCATTGGGCAGAGCTGTCTTCCAAGTGAAATCATCATTGGCGATGATGGTTCAAAAGATGAAACAGAAAAGATCGTAGCTGAAATTCAAGCAATTTCTCCAATTCCGATAGTCCATGTATGGCAGGAAGATAATGGCTTCCGTCTTGCAAAAATGAGAAATAAATGTGTCGCTGTATCAGAAAGTGAATATATCATTGAATGTGACGGCGACGTAATACTTCACCATCATTTTGTAAGAGATCATGTTTCAATGGCTAAACGCGGGCATTACTTGAAAGGGGGAAGAACCAATCTGGGTAAATCACTGACATATAAGTTATGTGCCATAGGGGAAAAAGTAAATATCAACTTCTTCACCAATGGCATAGAGGCAAAACGGGAGAATAGTCTTTATTTACCTGTAATAGCACGAATTCTTGCTCCTTACTATCGTAGACACAAAGAGTCTGCGCTTGGCTGCAATATGTCATTTTTCAAAAGTGATTATATTGCGCTCAATGGCTATGATGAATATTATGAAGGGTGGGGCGGAGAGGATGGCGACTTTGGACGTAGAATGCAACGTTATGGGTTGAAAAAACTTCATCTTAAATTCGCCGGCATAGTGTTCCATCTTTGGCATGAAGACAAATTCATGTACAATAAGGAACGTAATTGTCAGTATAGTATCCGACCTGACGAGCAACAACCTATCCGTTGTAAAGATGGTGTGAGCAAATACCTACCGCCTATCAATGAACCCATTATAATCAAGAACCAAGAGTGATTCCAACATACAAAAATGACTGCATCATTCAAACGCAGTCATTTTTGTATGTTGTGTGTTTTAGAAGCAATAGCCTAATGAGAGGACAAAATCACCGGTGTTAATCGATGCCTTCTTATGTTTATATATCTTTAAAAAGTCCGTGCCGTAGCTCAGTCCAAGATAATATTTTTCGAAGCGTGCACCAACTCCGACTTGCCATCCTAACTGGAAACGATTGTAGGTATAGTCCTTACCTCCCATATCTTCCTTGTCAAAAACATTATACCATTTGCTGTCCTCCTCCTCATCTTCCCATTTCTGTTTGCCAAGAATGTGAGCCTTGAAGTTGAGCCCTGCAAAAGGTGCGATTGACACATTTTCGCTAACTGCAAACGAATAGGTGATATTAAGAGGAACTATAGCTGTAAGGAACTGGTACTTTTCGGAGTAATCCTCATAGTCGTCGTCTTCATAGCTGCCAAGAGAGTAGCGTGCCTTGACCCCGAACTCTATGAACACAGGATGTTCTGAACTGAGAGAGAAACCATGTGTGTATTCAAGACCGACACCATTTAGAGAGAAGTCGAAGTCACCGGCATTTTTGTTAGCTGAAACACCAGTATTGTTGTAGGACACCGAAAATCGGTTGTAGGACCTTACGTCACTATTAGTAGTTGACGTACCCGAACCGTTAGTGAATTGTGCCTGAGCCTGCACTGCAAGTGCCATAATGGCAACAAGCATAAGATTTTTTAACAGTTTCATGTTTAAAGCTGGTTAATTGATTGATAAAATGTTGTTATTATCTTGTGTAAGACATTCTCCATATATTCGGTAAGCCATCTGCACTTCCTCGCTGCGAGATGAAATAGATAAAACGGCCGTCTCGACTCCATACAGGGCTAAGATCATCTGCCGCATGATATGTTTGTTGGCGCAAATCGGTACCATCAACATTACAAGTGTATATGTCAGTGTTCCAATAAACGGAATTACCGTTCTGTATTGGAGACGAACCTGTTATTACTAAAGTGGTTCCATCGGGCGAAAGAAGTGGAGAATAGAATGACTGAGAAGCACTACTGAGAATACAATCTTCAGCACCTGTCTCATAGTTGACACGCCAGATTTCTCCCCTGCCATTGTTATTTCTAGAGACAAAAATAGTTTTATCATCTTGTCCCGGGGTTGGGTTCATACCCGTAGTATAACTTGACAAATAATTATTGGTCACATCATGACCCCATATGCCGATTCCCCTCTTCTCCTGACGAGCAAAGTATATGTTTTTCATGTCCTTGGAAAAGACCGGCGAATAATCCTCGGCCCCTGAGGTGACTTGACGGCATACAAAACCTTCTTTAGCATTAGTAATGAAAATCTGTGTATTTTTACCTCTCTTCTCAGCAAAACAAAGTTTATCACCATCCGGCGAATACGAGAAATCTATTACAGACATTCGATTTGTTCTTTGACGAGAAACACCTTGGCGCTCAACGTCTTTAATAAAAATATTAGTAGTGTTATTTCGTTGACTGAGATAAGCCAATGAACGACCGTCCGGTGAGATATCCAGTATTCGGTTAGTAAACCAGTTGATGCCCTTTGACGAACGATGGACAAGCGGCATACACACATAATCGTTATCAGTGGATACGCGAAGGAGGTCAAGACTGCCTTCCTCACCAACCGAAACCACAGAATAATCGACCTTTTGAGCGTCTATCGAACCAATAGCTAAGCTAATGGCTAACAATGATGTTGCTACTTTTTTCATTAGTTTTATTGATTGATTTTTTTATATAAATTATGAGCGAGTATCAATTCTGAGACCTTGTTCCTGTCGAATGACAATCTCTCATACTTTTCACCGATTACTTGACCAAGACCATGCCAAGCATAATGCTCTAAACCCATAAATCTTAATATTGTAGAGTATGCATCGACTTGCTCTGCCAGTATATTGTCATTGATAGTGCTATTGGGAGCGTTTAGAATCAGCATCGGCACATAAGCCTCTGATACGGCTGAGATTTCCGTTGATAATTTTTTACGCATTTCTTTCCCAAAAACCGGATGATCTCCTATAATTACAATCATCGTTTGTTCATAATCAGATTTTTTTCGTAGATAGTCGATAAGAATGCCAAGAGAATAGTCAGAATAGTGTACTGCATCAATATAAGCTGTGAGGTTTTTACTCATTGTATTAGTTCTCGGCAATTTCGTAATTTCATTTTTCGGGAACATATATGGTAAATGACAAGAGTATGTAACAAATTGCAAACATTTAGATTGAGATGCATCCCACAATTGGTTGTTGTCAATTTGAGCTATTGCGTTCTTAAAAAAGTCTGCATCCGCAAAACGCTGTCGTTCTTTTTTGTCTCGCAGAACAAAGAGGCTGTCTATTCCAAATTGTTTCGATATTTTACCAATATTGTATATGTCTCTTCGATCTGTAGTAAAAGAATAAACTTTTGAAAAGTTTATTTCTTTCATTGCTTTATAAATTGTAGGGTAATTATTTCCGGGATATTGGAAAGCGAAAATCGTACCTGGCGGTGGCAATAAACCACAAAGAACTAACAATTGTGCATCTATAGATCGTCCGGCACCCGTCTGATTTCTTACTTTACGAACAAACATGGTATTCGGATTTGTTGCAAGCCTGTTTATAACGGGGGTTATTTCTTTGCCCGCAATTGTCATTCCGATTGGCCAGCTTTCGAGCGATTCCATAAAGACAATAACGAGATTCTTAGGCACAGAAGTTATTCTTGAATTACATAAACGCCTTCCTAATGCCAGATTTATTTCGCCTATATTCCGATTATTTAATGACGGCACATCCCCTATGCAGCTAAGGAAAACCAATGGGAACGAAAACCGTGATACAGCCAATGCGTGCTCATTATGATTATTTTTCAATAAATTAATCTGACTTGAAATCGATTCCGGATAAACAGACATTATTCCGGTAAGGAGCAAAGACAATCCAGAAAAGATTCCTAAACGTATCTTATTAATAGGTGTAATACACGTTTTGAATACGAGAATTACCCCTGACGTGACTATAATAGGCACGACTACATCAATAGTTTCAAAACTGTCTGATACGGAACTATAAAAGTCCGCAAGATTACTCACATGGAAGTATGACCCTATCGGAATCCACGAACCAAATGTGCGTAAATAGGCAAGATTAGCCCAGAATATGATATATGAAACAACGATTGCAAGTAGTGATGGCCATGCTTTTCGAATTAAAACATATGGAAGATAATAAATTATAGCAGCCGAGACAGTCCAACACCACATCGTTTCGTTATAAAATTCGCGAAGTGGCGCAGCACAAGCTTTGATCCACTGGCAATTCATCACTGCAAGTGAAAGAAAAAATGTAGCAAACAGGACAAAGCCTCGGCTGACTTTCATAGCAGGGTTAATTTACTCTATAAAAGACTTCGTCGCCAAAGTCCCCGTCCTCAAGAACGAGTTTATTCTTTGTAAGAGATTTTATTCCTCGGGCATCTTCATAATCATCATTGAAAATAAGCATATCGTCAACTACTTCGTATGAACCAGTCCATGAGCCGGAACCAAATGAAACGTACCTCCCATTGGAATAAAAAGTATAGCCATAGTTATAGTCGTAAGGATCATCAGAGATTTCTCCTGTATATGACCACGTTCCAATTATCATTTCCGCGTAGTCATTATCATCGTCGTCATCGTCGCAAGCTGCGAAACCTGTGCATGTCAGCACTACCAGCACCAACCATGCAATTGTTTTCAGTTTTTTCATAAGTTTTTATTGTCTATAAAAGGTTATGCGAAATGAATAATGTTTATCTGTTGAATCCCAATACATTCTGTCACCATTTATTTGAACATCGAAACAGTCTCTTCCATCACTGTAGATGAGTTGAAGAAACATATTTTCTTCATCATATTTATATGTGCCAGTGCTCCTTTCGTCGGTATCATCAGGATTCCCTGCTTCAAAAGTTCCATTTTTCTTGAATATGAACACTTCTGGACCGCTGAAATCATTTGTAAGCCATTTCCCGATCAGCTCATTAGCCACTTCGGGTTCATCGTCGTCATCGTCACAAGCTACAAAGGCAGCACAAGTCAGCACTACCAGCACTAACCATGCAATTGATTTTAGTTTTTTCATTTTTATTGTTATTTTATTCGTTTGTATTATTGTCGATATAGGACAAACCAATGACCATCTTCATTGCCCCAATGCATCTCATCTCCCTTGATTTTAACTTTATATGAGTCAGTATCATCATAATAGTAATAATAGAGTTCTAACGAGCCTCGCTTTAGATCAAATTCATATGTCCCGTAGAGGGTATCATAATCCTCAGGATCTTCAACGCTCCAGACTTTTTCCTCAAAGGATCCGTCCCTCTTAAATGTGAATAACGATGGCTCATCATCATCATCCCAGAGCCAAGATCCTACCAGTTCGTTGGTATATTCCGGGTTGTCCGGGATGTCAGGGCTGCATGAAGCAACCCCCACGCAAGTCAGTGCTACCAGCACCAACCATACAATTTGTTTGAAGATTTTCATTGCGTAACAGTGGTTTAATTAGTGTGTTTATTGGTTTATTATTTTTTGTGTACAGTGTAACTGTACAACCTATTTTGCACAGGTATCAATCGTCCTATTATCGTCACTGTAATTCAGACGGATTAACGACATCAGTCCCAGTATAAAAATTATAAAAAAGCTTATTGAGGTTTTCATTGCTGTGATAAGGCCTCGGGGCTACTCTTCCTAGGCACTAAAAAACAAAAAGCGTGAGAGCCGTACTTATTGCCCGTCCCACTGCTTGAGGCCTTCGCATTGCCCGAATCCGTAGGACGAGCAACTGCAGAAGCCTCACGCTGAATATGATAAATGCATTCATCACATCACTCACGCGATGTACGAACACGAGTATAATCATATTCCAAGGCATCTACCGTTGCTGCATTCCTTGACGGATTCTGAAAGTTGCGAAGTTTCAAGCAGTCAAGAAAGAGCGTTGGGTAAACGCTGTCAATATTTATCACAAAGACCCTCCCGCTCAGCCCCTCGGGGCTTCTGCTTTTTCGGTCTTTGCCGCAAAATTACAAAAATTTATTTAAGAACAAAAAAAATTTTTGAAAAATACTTATGAACAGATTTCGTCAGACTTCAGTCAAATATTATTTGCATTACCTTAATAGTAAACAAGGTCACTGTTTGATAATTATTAATTGCCCGTAGCAATGTAACCATTTGCAAACAGTTATCACTGATTTTGTACCTTTATCGCCTTTATCGCAGGAATTGATAATGGTACAAAATCGGTGATAACTATGTTCGGTGTGTCCTAATTCATTATAAAACAATAAAAGCACATGTCTTTATGACTTGCGTTATATAAATATGGCAATAAATTTGATTTATTGCCATATTTATATAGGATCAAAGCTGTGTTGAAGAAGCATGCTGGTATGTGCCCAATAGAAATAAGCTTCAGGTAGTGAGCGTTTTAATTTATTTAGCCGCGATGTAAGAATCGGCTGAATCACGAGATCCGCTATGTCATTTGGATAACCTGAATATTTGACGGGCATGTTATTCCCGACTTCGATAGAGGTAGCAACATAGGCTGCCTTGGACGCATCCGTGATTGCTTTTTCTAAGGTATAGTTTGACTGGAACATAAACGATTTTATTCTTCCCACCCCGCTTATGAGCATGTCAATATTGCCATGTCCCTCTTTACCTCTGGTAGCCATAAGTAACGCCGTTTGACGGATGTCCTCGAAAATCAGTCTTGGGTTGTTCGGCATATTACGGTACGATAACTCGACTTTAGCTATCCTTTTGAAGGATTTCGAGGTCACTTTAAGGTCACAGATTTTGTCAAACAACCGCCCGATATCATATAGTTGCTTTATGATTTCAAGACTGCAATCAGTCTCTCCCTTGAAATAGGGTATGCCGGTCGTGTTCGGTGCGAAGGCCGTGAGCTTGTCACCAAGAATATCCCCGACAGATGGGACCATCACGCTCTCGGTCACTCCGTCCATTCTTATAAAAGGACTGACTATAGGCACTCTGGCAATTTCCTGATAGTGGCAATCCTCATTGAGTACGTCAAGGAGGATATGTCCGTTCCGATTGCTGTCTGCTATATAGGCAATGTCGTAAAAGAACTTGGAATGGCTCTTGGGAATATTGGTCCCACGTTGCAGGCGTCGTACATAGTCGTATTTGGTAAATCCATATTCCTGAAACTTTCCCAGATACGCTTCTATTTCAGTTCCAGGCGGACAGATTATGTCGATGTCGATTGAAAGGCGATAAGGCTGGTCTGTCAAAAGGAGCATCAGACAGGAACCGCCCTTGAAATGGAAGGGACATCCTGACGCGGCAAGCATGTCGAGCAACGAAAAGGCACGGATGACTTTTTCGATAATATTCGTGTCCGGATAGCCGTATTCCTTCGATTTGGCTGTTATCCATTCGTTTGTGAAACATTCCCGGCTTATCATGGTCTTTCAGTGATATTGTTATCTATAATTTTTTGAACTGTTTGTCTGACATTGCGTCTGCCGGCATATCTGAGCAGTTTTGTTGTCGATAGCTGGTATTGATTCAATGCCGTCTCTATCATATAATTAAACTCCATGCCACGCAGATATTCCATGTCAGGGTCTTTGAGGATATCCACAAGCAGTTTTTCAAGAGTCGGTGATGGCACACCGTCGATGGTCTGTATAGGAGATTCCGTTACAAGTGGTTTGACAATAAAGCAATCTTTTCTCAAATCTACGTAGTCGTTCATGAAAATAGCGTCAGGCTGTCTGTAGACTTTATGATACTGTTCCTTTAAAAGGGAGAACACGGATTCTACAGTATCCCTGTTTGTCTCGATATAGACAGCATGATTGACCGACAGGTGATGTTGCAGCGGCACATAAATCTCTCCGGAATAAACACAAAAGTTAGCAAACGGTAGCGCGGAGAAAAGTTCGTCATAGACTGTTCTCACATTGCCGGAAACCTTTATGGGAAATATTTCCTTATGGAGCGTCTTTGCATACTTGCCGTAACCTACCCTGACAATATAACCTGATGCCGCGAGTCGGCTCAGGTGCTGTCTAACGGTCACCGGTTTCATGTCGCATGCAACCACAATGTCATTTACCGTCATGGAGTGATGATTGTCGGCGTAGCTCATTATATGGTTGATTCCAGTCATCGTGGTTTCTGTCTCAATTATTTTGCAAAGATAATATAAATATGGCAATAAATCAAATTTATTGCCATATTTATATGATATCTTAAGTTTGAAGACTGTTCTGACGAATGGGATAAATGAAGATACGTATATCTTATTCATTTGCTTTTTTATGCTATTGTCTGTAGCTATAGAAATGGATGGGAGGGATATGGAAAGCCCCCGGGGTGGTGGGCACGTCCGGGGGCTGTGTGGGGGTATCTGATGATTAGTCGCGGTGCTGGTTGTGGTTGCCGCCTTCGCGACGCGGGCCACGTTCGCCACCTTCGCGGCGCGGACCGCGTTCTCCGCCTTCACGACGCGGGCCACGTTCACCGCCTTCGCGACGAGGACGCTCGCCACGCGGGGCGCGTTCACGCTCTACATATCCTTCGGGCTTGGGAAGGAGCGCACGCATCGACAGACGGTACTTGCCGGTTTTCTTGTCGATTTCGATAAGTTTGACTTCGACTTCGTCGCCTTCCTTGAGTCCGGAAGCCGCCATGTCGTCAAGGCGGTTCCATGAGATTTCAGAGATGTGGAGCAGACCGTCGCGGCCGGGCATAAACTCAACAAATGCTCCAAAGTCGAGAATCGAGCGAACCTTTCCTTTGTAAACTTTGCCTTCTTCGGGAAGTTCGACGATAGCGTTGATCATCGAGAGAGCCTTGTCGATAGCCTCCTTGTTGTTGGCA
This sequence comes from uncultured Bacteroides sp., assembly GCA_964489495.1. Taxonomy (GTDB): domain Bacteria; phylum Bacteroidota; class Bacteroidia; order Bacteroidales; family Muribaculaceae; genus Paramuribaculum. The sequence goes on along the minus strand of CAZAZA010000099.1, from coordinate 294 downwards.
GCGACTTCGATATAACCGCCCTCGTCGATTTCGTCGAT
>CAZAZA010000099.1:0-246 GCA_964489495.1 uncultured Bacteroides sp. | reverse complement strand
AACGGTTGCACCCGATTCTTCCTGAATGCCCTGAATAACCTTTCCGCCCGGGCCAATCACAGCGCCGATAAGCTCTTTGGGGATGAGCATGGTGACGATTCGCGGCACGTTGGGCTTGTAGTCTTCACGCGGAGCGGAGATAGTCTGTTCGATAATGTTCAGGATGTGGAGACGACCTTCGCGGGCCTGGTTGAGAGCCTTCTCAAGTATCTCGTAAGAAAGGCCGTCGCACTTGATATCCATCTG
>CAZAZA010000098.1:0-10223 GCA_964489495.1 uncultured Bacteroides sp. | reverse complement strand
CACTGCGCAAATGCCACCCCAGAGCTGATCCCAAGCGCTGTCGGGGAAATCCTTGCCGGTGAAGTCCTTAACGGCGGCTTTAAACAATTTCACAAGGTCCTTGAGGTCTTCGACGTCAAGCTCGGTGTCAAGTTTAACACCTTTTTCAGCTTTCTTTTTGTCCATGATTTCCTCGAAGGGATCGATATCGGCTTTCGACTTAGGCTTCATTCCAAGCACAACGTCACCGTACATCTGCACAAAACGGCGGTAGCTGTCCCATGCAAAGCGGGGGTTCCCGCTCTTTTCAGCAAGCGAAGCAACGGTTGCGTCGTTCATGCCGAGGTTGAGGACTGTGTCCATCATACCGGGCATCGAAGCACGTGCACCCGAACGTACGGACACGAGCAGCGGGTTGGCGGGATCATTGAATTTCTTTCCGGTCAGAGCCTCTACGTGGGCTACAGCCTCACGCACATCTTTTTCAAGGCGTTTTACCACCTCGTCACGTCCATACTGCATGTATTCGTTGCATACCTCGGTCGTTATGGTGAATCCGGGAGGAACCGGCATTCCCAACTTATTCATTTCGGCGAGGTTGGCACCTTTTCCACCAAGGAGATTACGCATCAGGGCATCCCCTTCAGCCTTACCGTCTCCAAACGTGTAAATCCTTTTCATCGGTTGGTTGAATTTTAGTTAAGTATATTTTCTACTAAGTATTTTTCTGGTCATAAGTATGCGCTATGGTTAGCGAACATGCAAAGATAATGATAATCTCTCAGTAGAGAAAATTTTTTGGTTGGTTTTTATGGAAATAAAATAATGATTAAGGTTATTTTGTGCAAAAACAATAAGCTCCGGCAGCAGGTATCGCTGTCGGAGCTAAATCAAAGCTTTTGTCACATATTCATGCCGCCGTCAACCTGAATTACCTGGCCGGTAACATAGCTTGACATATCGGAAGCAAGGAACGTGGCTACATCGGCTATATCCTCGGCCTTTCCGCCTCGGCGCAGAGGTATCTTCTTCTTCCATTCCTCACGCACACTGTCGGGCAGCTGGGCTGTCATGGCAGTCTCGATAAATCCTGGAGCGATTGCATTCGCGCGGATATTGCGCGAACCGACCTCCTGAGCGATGCTCTTTGAAAGAGCTATCAGGCCTGCTTTCGAAGCGGCATAATTTGCCTGACCGGCATTTCCGTGCACTCCGACCACAGACGCCATATTGATGATGCTGCCGCTGCGCTGGCGCAACATTACAGGCAAAACGGCATTAATGAAGTTAAACGCGCTCTTGAGGTTGACCTTTATGACCATGTCCCACTGCTGTTCCGACATTCTCATCATCAGGCCGTCCTTGGTTATGCCTGCATTGTTGACAAGTACGTCGATACGGCCGAAATCTTTCACGACATTGGCTACGACTTCCTGTGTCTGGGCAAAGTCGGAAGCATCAGATGCATAAGCCTCAACCTTAACGCCATATGAAGCAATCTCGTTCTTTGTCTCTTCGGCAAGTTCGTCGATTTTGAGATCAGTGAATGCGATATTGGCACCTTCGGCGGCAAACTTCAAAGCAAGAGCCTTACCGATTCCTCTGGCTGCTCCTGTGATAAGAGCTGTTTTACCTTCAAGTAGTTTCATTTTTGTTATCTTCGTTTTTTGTCTGTTCAGCCACATTGTGCGACTTCACAGAGTTAATTAGAAATGTTATGATTTTATGACGTATTTCTGAGGCATTCATGCCATACTCATTAAACTTGTCACGAGCATGAGCCATGTCTACACCTTGAAATATAAATGATTCTATCGACTGCAATCTAAGAGCCTGATCAGGATCGAAATCACCACTGTCTATCCCTTCCCTGACAACAGCAGCAAAAAGATCAAGCTCTTTCGACAATGCCATCTGTCTGATTTTCTCCACGCGCTTATAATCGTGGACAAAAAGCGAACGTATGTAGTCGCGCCGGGGCGACAGCTCGGAAAGGAAATTGAACCGAATATCCAGATATCTCTCAAGTTTGTCAACAGGAGGGAGACTTGTACGTACAATACTTCGCAGACTCGACAGAAGCGCGTCACTTTCTTTCTCAATGACGGCGTTATAGATTTCTTTTTTATTTTTAAAGTAGGTGTAGACCGTGCGACGGCCTTTCTCCGAAGCCTCGGCGATATCGTTCATCGTCGTCTTCTCCATGCCGTTGCGTGCAAACAGTTGTCGAGCTACCTCTATGAGTTTGTCGCGAGTCTTTGATACCATACATTCAATCTGCCGAAAAGGAGTGGGAGTTTCTCCGTTCGTTTACGAGTGCGAAATTACTGAATTTTATTTAAACCTCGGGGATTTTGTTGCAACTTTGTAAGTTTTTTTCTAATTTAGCACGTAAATAATCAAAACCTTTCCGATGAAATTGCTATTGTCCCGTTTACTGGCCATAACTATATCTGCATGTTTCTCACTGTCAATTCTTAGTTCAGCCGGCCCGCTCCATCCTCTTGAAGGGCTTGACAGCACCAAATATTCAGTCGTTATACGTGAAATCGGATCGCCGATGCCCCGTGTCGATTACAACGCCTCATGCCTACTTATTCCAGCAAGCATTACGAAAGCCATAACATCAGCCTGCGTAATCGACCTTCTTGGGGCTGACGGCTCATTCGCCACCACTGTGAAAACAGTCGGAAATATCATTGACGGCACGCTCCACGGACGTCTCGTCATCTCAACGTCCGGCGACCCCACCCTCGGGTCTTCGAGAATGGAAGGAAGTCCGTTTGTAGAAGAGGTCGTAAAAGCTGTCAAATCGGCCGGCATCAAAATCATAGACGGCGATATTGTTGTTAACTCGCCGAACCGCATGATTCAATCTGTTCCGGCGGGATGGGAAAAAGAAGACCTGGGATTTCCTTACGGCGCGGCATTCCACCCATCGACATATGCCGACAACTGTTTCGAACTTACAATGCCTTCGGCCAAATGCAATCCGCCCGTACCCGACCTGAAAATCACACGTCATAAAAGCCGTGGAAAGTATCGCCTCGACAAGCGCCCAGCATCCAACCACATCGATCTGTACGGAAAAAATCTCAATCGCAAATCCGTTAGCACTTTCCCTAACTCATCTCCCGACCTATCGCTCAGAGCCGCCGTTATTACAGCACTGAAAGACAATGGCATAGCAACGACTCTGTCAGATAAGGAACCCGACAGCCCGACAGCATTGCTTGCCATACACCACTCGGCAAAATATGTCGACATACTCCGCGACCTCATGCATCGAAGCGACAATCTGTTCGCCGAAGGAATGCTCATGTCGCTCTCACCCTGGGGAAGCCGTAACGATGCCATCGAGGCCGAACGCCTTCTCCTCAAACGCATCATAAGACCGGATATTCTCGATGGTGTATCGATCGAGGACGGGAGCGGTCTGTCACGAAACAACAGGGTTTCAGCACAGTTCATGTCGGAGATGCTGAACGCCATGGCCATGGGAGAGAACTGCGAATTATACACCTCGCTTTTCCCGCGTGCGGGAATCGAAGGCACAGTCAAGCGACTTTTGTCCCTAAGCCCTCTTGCAGGCCAACTTGTCCTGAAATCAGGTTCGATGAGAGGCGTGCGCTGTTATGCCGGCTACAAACTCGATAAAGACAACTTACCTACTCATTCGGTAGTTGTCATGGTTAACGGTTTCAAAGGCAATTCGTCGCGCCTCAGACAACAGATCGAAAAGATGCTTCTCGACTCTTTCGAAAGTTCCGGGGAAAGCCAAACCGGCTTTTAATCGCGGTCGAGATAAAATTTCGGAATATTGCAAAGAAATACTTCCGGATCCTCCAATGCATCTTTATATTCGATAAGCGATTTAAGCGATATGTTGCCGGTGACATATCCGTAATCGTCCGACGTATAGCATTCGTGAACCGATGTAAACGGCAACTCCCGCAACTTTGCTGACTTTGAGTAGCGGAAGTACACATTCAACTCCACATCGGTGGTGTAGTCAGGCTTCCCGAGATACCCCATCTTCTTATACTCATAACGATAGTCATGCAGACGCGCCATCACGTCGCTGAGAATCGATGATGCTGTAGGCAGGCTGCCGGCGCCTTTACCGAACATAAACTGCCGGTCGTAGCATTCTCCGCGTATGACTACACCGTTATATTCATCGTCCACGCTGTAGATATATTTCGACGGCGCTACGAATTCCGGCATGACAAAAAGAGTGAATTTGCTGTCCTCAAGTTTCACCAGTTGGGCGACAAGCTTTATTTTCACATTCTTCTCACGTGCATAACGAATATCGAAATCGGTTATAGTGGATATGCCGTAGGTGAAAACATTGTCGGGATTGACATAAACGCCCACTGCATGTACCGTGATAATAACCAGCTTGAACAGGGAATCATAACCTAATATGTCGAAACTCGGGTCTGCCTCGGCGAAGCCAAGTTTCTGAGCCTTTTCCAATGCAGCCATGTAGTCTTCACCATGGTCAAACACCCTTGACAGAATATAGTTTGACGACCCGTTGAGGATGCCTTTAATCTCAAGAAGCAAGTCATTGTCATAGTACTCCTCAAGATTACGTATCACGGGAATCGATCCGCATGACGATGCATCATAAAGCAAGGCGCTCCCTGTTTCTTTCTGAAGACGTATAAGCTCAGGCAAATGACGTGCTATCATGGCTTTATTTCCGGATACCACAGGAAGACCTCGACGCAAAGCCTCTGTCACAATCTCATACGAAGCCTTTACATCGTCAATCACCTCGACAACGAGATTTATGTCATCGTTCTCAAGTATGTCCTCGCGACGGTCAGTCAGAAGCGACGAAGGCACTTTCAGCGCACGTGGGCGATGAATGTCGCGCACACATATTTTTACTATTTCGGCATGTGCGTTGACCGCACGCTCAATGACTCTGTAAATACCCTGACCTACGGTTCCCAGTCCGAAAAGGCCTATCTTGATTTTGTTCATCGTTTTAAAAATTTAATCAACAGATTGTTTAGCTGACGATATTCGACGAGAAATCCATCGTGTCCGAACTCCGATTCAATTTCCTTATATTCCGCCTGATGAATCATCGCGGTCAAAGTCTTCATATCGGCGGGAGGGAATATCATGTCGGTTGTTATTCCAATCACCAGTGTTTCCGATTTAATGCCGGCCAAAGCATGTTCCACAGTTCCGCGTCCTCTTCCCACATCGTGAGTGTCGAAAGCATTAAGGATAGAAACGTAAGAATATGCATTGAATCGCTTGCAAAGTTTTTCGCCCTGATATTGCTGATAGGTGCATGCGCGGTGCGACTCAGGCACCCCGCTGCAAGGTTTGTCCTGCTGCGTGATGTTATACCCCGCCGCCCCTCTATATGTCAAAAGCCCTATCGCACGCGCAGCCGCCAGTCCGGCCATCCCCGCATCATGGCGCGGCTCACCATATGTTTTATCGGCAAATATGGCCATACGCTGGGTCTCGTCAATGGCGATGGACCATGGCGACGCCTTCGGTGCTGTTGCGATAAGTACCAGCTTTTCGAACCTTTCAGGCTCGTCAGCAGCCCATTCAACGGCCTGAAACCCACCGACCGAGCTGCCAATGAGGGCGTAAATGTCAGATATTCCCAAATGACTGGCAAGCATCTTGTGAGCATTCACCCAGTCACGGACAGTCAACTCAGGAAAGTTGCCGTAATACGGTATTCCGGTAGCGGGATTGATCGAGAGAGGCCCCGTTGACCCGTAATGCGATCCGATAATATTAGCGCAAACAACAAAATATTCAGAAGGATCAAGAAAGGCATTCTCCTCAACTGTATGAGGCCACCAATCGGCCACATTGCTGTCGGCTGTGAGTGCATGGCATACCCATACGACATTACCGCGCTCCTTGTTGAGTGTTCCAAATGTATGGAATGCTATTTCTATATATGGCAATTCTCCTCCCTTTTCAAGTCTGAAAGGCTCGGCCGATTTATAAATTGACTTCATATTATACAAAAAAAGGCAGGCTCTGTACTCCCGCTTTGCAAAATTATAAAAAATCAGTCAATTCACAAAAAACGCAACGACCTTAAAAAAAACGGGAAAAAGAGTGCGACAAATCTTCGTTTTTTGTTAATTTTGCGGCTCACAAAAACTAAACGATTAGAACATGAAACGTATATTTTCGTTTTTTATTACTGCTGCCATTGTTTTTGCCGCACAGGCTCAGTTCAATCTCGGGGATATTCTCAATGGATTAGGGTCTAAATCAGATGATGACAATAACATAAGCAATGCTATCTCCGGTCTTCTCGGAGGAGTGCTTTCCACTGACAGGCTGTCGCTTTCGGATCTTCAGGGCTCATGGTCTTATAATGAGCCTGCCGTATGCTTCAAAAGTGAGAACCTTCTAAAAAAAGCCGGTGGTACAGCTGCTGCACAGGCTGTAGAAAACAAGCTTACGCCCTATTACAAACTGACAGGTCTTGACAAAGTGAAACTCACTGTCAATTCAGACAGCACCTTTGTCATGACAGTCCGTACCATAAAACTTAACGGCACAATCGAAATTCTGGACGACAAAGATTCGGAAAGCAACGTCATATTTCATTTCCGTGCTTTGAAAAAGATCAATCTTGGTTCGATGAACTCATACGTGGTCAAAGGGGTCGGTGGAAAATCAATCGATGTCATGTTTGACATTTCGAAACTGGTAACTATTGCCGACAAGGTCAGTGGCCTGACAAAAAGCAGTTCGGTCAAGACAGCGGTTAACCTCCTGAAAAGCTACGACGGTCTTTGCGCGGGATTCGGATTGGAAAAAGACAATACTGCGACAAAATAAATCATTGGAAAGCAGATATCATTCTCAACACAGCTCGGCCTCCATATGAAAGTAGTGAGCCGAGCTTGTTTTTTAATCTCACATTGGGGTCAGACAATGCCTGAGCTCGTCCGTCGACTATCACCTTCCAGCATCTGTCTGCAATAGCGTCATATGTAGTGCCAAGACAATGATATTTATCCGGAACCGGTCCTGTAGGTCGACAACGCATAATATTTAGCAGCATATTATAGTTAGCGGAGAACCGGCGGTCAAGTGCTGCGTCAACAAGCTTGGGATGCTCCGTTCGAAAATGATCAAGAATGCTGTCAGTCACAATAAGAGCATCCAGCCTGCGTGGAGCGAATGTGTGAATAAAGCTGTCGGCATGCTGCCTGTAGAAATATAGGCAGTCGGAGGTTATAGCGATTTTGGATGCCCTGTCATACATTCGATGCGCTATTTCCAGATCCTCATAATAGAGGCCCGGTACGAACCTAAGGGGAGGCCCGGAAACAAAAATCGACCTTTTTATAAGTTTTCCCCAAACACAATTGAATATATACCCATCAAAACCATCTCGGGCAGTCTGATAAAACATCCTTCTAAGAGTCGTGTCACGGTCGAGCATTTTAAAGCCGGTAGAAGAATCCACACGACGTGGTACAAATAATTCGCCTTTCTGAATATTTGCGCAAACTATATCAGCATCATTCGAGATAGCGGCATTATACATCGTTTCAAGAGCTTCGTTGTAGAGAATGTCGTCGGCATCAAGAAACGTGATCCACTCCCCTCCGGCCTCATCCAACGCCATGTTGCGGGCTACTGACTGACCGCTGTTCGGTATATCTATTACGCGAATTCTTGAATCAGACAACATGGCTTGCCTGAGAATCTCCGGTGTCGAATCCATGGAACCGTCATTTACAACAACGACCTCCAAATCAACAAATGTCTGATCAGAGATAGACTTTAGGGTCTGGCTCAGATACCGTTCACCGTTGTAAACCGGCATTATCACGGATATTTTGGGATTGTTGCTGCCGACGGAAATCATTTACACATTAAGAATTGCTTTTTTCAATGTAACGCAAAATAACATGATATATTTTACCCACCGACTGGAGGCAACGATCATATGTCGCTACTATCTGAGTATTGATGTTGAGATAATATTTTCGCCACCAACATAGCTTGTCGCAGAATCAAAATACGCGTTAAAGAAGAAATTCCCGGGATAATCATCCGTATTGAGGCTCTAAACAGAGAGTCATTGAGAAAAAAACGCTAATTTTGTAATGAGCTACCTATGGTTCAATAGATATAGTTTTCTGACGGGACATAGGTCTACAAAGAATAAGCCGTTTTTATAAACACCTCTGACATAAAAATGGGAAATAAAAAAGTTAAAAAGACATGAGGTTTATCTACATACTTTCGTTTCTGTTATACACAATCCCGGTTTTTGCGACTCCTGTTACCCCGGATGTTGCACTGAAGAGATTGCGAAGCAAGAATATGTCCCAAGCTATAGGTCTTCTCCAGACACCACATTTCCAAATTTCTAAAATTATGACCGACAGTTGCGGCAACAACACTGTTTATCTTTTTGATTCTAAAGACGGTTTTGTAGTTACTCCTGCCGATGATGCATTTCCTGCATTGCTGGGATATGGCGACAGTCAAATATATGATTCTGCCGACAATCTCCCATTAGGATTTATCGAATGGCTGCAATATATGAGCCGATGGATATCAGAAGTCGCCGTTGATGAAAACGAATTTACTGTCGGTCACTCTGTAGGTGAGGCAATACCTCCACTCTGTATGACTTCATGGGGACAAGGAGAACCATTCAATTTGGAGTGTCCGGAATATAACGGAGAGAGGTGCCTTTCGGGATGTGTGGCTACAGCAATGGCTCAGGTGATGAAATATCACAACTGGCCACAACAAGGGAAAGGAGAGCTGACATATCGTGCCGAAAAAATATCAACGGACATCTACACCGATTTCTCTCAATATACGTTTGATTGGGAAAATATGCTCGGTGACTACTCCGCATCATCCGCTACCGAACAACAGAAACAAGCCGTGGCCCATCTGCTGCGCGGTTTGGGTGGAAGTGTACGTATGAACTATTTCCCGACCGCTTCCGGTGCCGATATCAACGATGCCACTCAAGCTTTGCTGAAATATTGGGATTATAGTGACGATATCAGATATATGCGCCGTAGCTGGTTCACGCTTCGTGACTGGTCTCAGTTGCTTTACGATGCCTTGAAAAACTATGGTCCGATATTGTACGGCGGATTTTCGATTTCATCTGCCCATGCGTTCGTATGCGACGGCTATGACGGAGAAGGGCTGTTCCACTTCAACTGGGGATGGGATGGCAAGGCTGACGGGTACTTTGCCATTGACTTTCTTAATCCTGTTGTAGAGGATGAACCATGGAAAACTGGCTATAATGGTAGTCAGAGTGCCTTGTTGAACATTCATCCACGTTCGCCGGGAAATCCCGGAATGCGATCCTATGCAGTGTGGCTTGATTCATACTATATCGATCCTGCAATACAATACGGTGATGAAGTGCCACATACTCTGCATCCCGGCGACAGCTTCAAGATGAGAGGTGAATGCGTCAACTACGGTCCGTTTTTAATTCCTGCCGGTTCAAAATTCGCTACTGTGTTCACCTCTCTTTACGACAGAACAACAGTTCCATCCAACATTGTGGAACTTAAATCTGATTTGAAAATTTACGGCAGTTTTGACAGTGAAATGAAGACTGTTCCTGAAGGATTGTCTGACGGGCTTTATTCACTTGAAAACGATTTTTATATCTGCCCTTCAGGCTGGGGGCATAGTATCCTTATGCCCGCTTCAGAACGATACTGCGCTTTGGTGAAAAACGGCGGCTCCGATATTCAGTTTATTGAATCCATATTTCCTCCAAAAATTGAGGAATCAGACTTTCCGGATCAATTTGACCTAAACTCATCGAATGTTTTTTATGCGACCATATCCAATTCCACACCTCGAAAACTTGAGCGGCCCGTGCGTGTTGAACTTATACAAGATGGAACAGTGAAGGGATGGTCTCCATGGGTTAATGCTTATTGGGAGCCGGAAGGGACAATTGACTTTGAACTGAGAGTAGATAATTGGATATGGAAAGAGAAACGCGATTCCCATATCGGCGAATATGTCTTATGTCTGAGTATCCGCAATAACTATGGAGATATCTGGATACCAATGGGACAAGGTAAAAAGGTAACAGTTTCAGATTCTTCCGGTATAGACTCAGTCAAAGTAGATAACATTTCATATGATGCTACGTATGACTTGTACGGAAGGAGAGTATCGGATGATATAAATGCTCTGTCTTCGGGACTATACATCAGACTGCA
>CAZAZA010000097.1:0-10396 GCA_964489495.1 uncultured Bacteroides sp. | reverse complement strand
CTTACCATCACCGTGCCGGTGTCTTCCTGCGGAATAAGTCCTGTCTTCGTGATATTGACCAGCAAGACCAGCAACCCGAACGAGGCGGCAATCGTTCCCCACAACAGCCACCGGCGATGGATGATATACAGTACACCACGTACATAGCGGCGGCTCAAACGGTCGAAAACGGCATTGAAAGCCTTGCGGAAGCGTGCCGCAAAATTGTTCTTCATGTTTCCGTGCTCGTCAATATAAGGTTTCAGGAACAAAGCGCATAACGCAGGTGAAAGGGTAAAGGCATTAATAGCCGATATGCCCACGGCAACCGCCATCGTGATACCGAACTGGGCATAGAATGCCCCGGAAGTACCGCCCATCATTGCCACAGGGATAAACACCGCCATAAAGATAATGGTAGAGGTAAGAATGGCGGACGAAACGCCCTTCATGGCATCATCGGCGGCAAGCACCGGCGACTGATAGCCCTCGTCGAACTTCGCCTGCACCGCCTCTACCACAACAATGGCATCGTCCACCACCGTACCGATGGCAAGCACAAGGGCGAAAAGCGTAAGCAGGTTGATGGAAAAGCCTATCAGCGACATCACGGCAAACGTGCCGATGATGGAGACGAAGATGGAAACCGTGGGAATGAGCGTGGACTTGATGTCCTGCAAGAACACATACACCACCACGATAACCAGAAGTATCGCCTCGATAAGCGTCCGTATGACAGAATTGATGGAGGCATACAGGAACTTGTTGGTATCGGTAAGCACCACGAACTCCGCCCCTTCCGGCAGGTCGCGTTCAATTTCATCGAGCACCTCGTGAATCTCATTGATGGTGCTCGAAGCGTTGGAACCCGCTTTCTGGTTGATGAGCATCATGGCAGCCGGATGTCCGTTCACCTCGGTGGAATAGTTGTAGAATTCATCGCCCAACTCCACGTCGGCGACATCTTTCAGCCGAAGCACGTCACCACCGGGCAGGGACTTGATGACCAGTTCGCCGAACTCTTCCGCCGTGGAGAGGCGGCCGCGATACTTCATCGTGTATTCATTTGCCGTGGGGTGATTGGCTCCGAATGAACCGGTTGCCGCCTCTATATTCTGTTTCGCCAACACGGAGGAGATGTCATCGGGAATCAGTCCGTACTGCGCCATCTTGTCAGGACGAAGCCAAAGGCGCATACTGTAGTTGGAACCGAACAGTTGTGCCTTTCCCACACCGCCGATACGTTTCAATCGCGGCTCTACGTTAATTTTCACGTAATTGTTGAGAAAGGTCTGGTCGAAACGGTTGTCGGGGCTGTAGAGGGCGAATGTCAGCAACTCGGCATTCTGCTGCTTCCCGGTGGTGACGCCGGTCTTGGTCGCTTCCGCCGGAAGCTGGCTCAACACGCCGTTCACGCGGTTTTGCACATTGACCGCCGCCATGTCGGCATTGGCACCCTGCTTGAAATAGATGTTGATGGAAGCATCGCCCGTATTGGATGCCGTGGAGGTCATGTAGGTCATGTCCTCCACGCCGTTGATGGCCTCTTCCAAAGGGACTATCACGGCTTTCTGCACTGTCTCTGCATTGGCCCCGGGATAGGTGGCGAACACGTTGATAGTCGGAGGCGCAATGTCGGGATATTGCTCCACGGGGAGGGTTTTCATGGCGATAACTCCCATCAGGACAATCACCACGGAGATAACGCCCGAAAACACCGGGCGGTCTATGAAGAAGCGCAGGTTCATGGGGCTACGGTTTTAGGTGTGACGTTCATTCCTTCCTTTACCTGCCCCACGCCTTCGGCTATGATGGTGTCGCCGATGGACAATCCTTGCTTTACAACGAAGTGGTTGCCGTCGTTCAGGCGGTCCACGGTCAGGTAGGCAGCTTCGGCCTTTCCGTTTTTAAGGCGGTAAGCGATAATCTTGTCCTGTAGCTCCACGGTGGCGGTCATGGGAATCAGAATGGCATCCTCATTCAGTCCTTGCAGGATGACGTTGCCGATGGTCCCGCTCAGCAGATGCCTGTTGATGTTGGGAAACAGGGCCTTTATCTGTACGGCACCGGTCGTGGGATTGACTGTTCCGCTGATTGTCTCTATTTTCCCTTGTTTCCCATAGACGGAACCATTGTTAAGTTGGAGGCTAATCGGAGGCATTTCGCTTATGATTCTGTCAATAGAACCGTATCGGATCTCGAACTGCCTAAGTTTGTTTTCCGAAATGGAGAAATAGGCATACATCTCCGAATTGTCCGACACCACTGTAAATGGTTGTTCGATGGTCGGACCGACGAGTGCGCCGATGCGGTAAGGGAGAGTGCCTATAACCCCGTTGCTCGGGCTCTTGATTTCGGTGTATGACAGTTCGTTTCGGGCATTTGCTTCCTGAGCTTTTGCTTGTTCCAGCTCTGCCTGTGCCACTACTAATTGATTTTGGGCAACTGACAGTTCGTAATCGGATATGACCTTTTCGTCGAACAGCGACTGTTTGCCGTTCAGTTCAATACGCGCTGTTTCCACTTTTGCCTGTGCCGCACTGACATTGGCGATTGCGATGCGCAGCGCAGCCTGATAGGGCGCTTGGTCTATGACAGCCAGCACTTGCCCTGTTTTTACTTGCTCTCCCTCTTTCACGCATAGGCGGATGATGCGACCCGATACTTGAGGTATGATGTCCACATCCTGTAGCCCACGAATCGAAGCGGAATAGGTTTCTTCAAATTCAATTGGTTGGGAAGAAACCACCATGACGGGCAGTGCCTGTCCTGTTTCCTCTCCTTGCTGTTCCTGTTTGCAGGCTGCCAATGAAGCAGCCAGCAGGATCGTTGCCGTGATACCGGCAATCCATGTTCGTCTATTCATCATTAGTCCTTATTGTTTTTTTTCATTCATTTCGTGCATGTCCGTCACGACTCGGCATAATCCAAGTGAATTTGGCTTCTGCTCTCGCTGTTCCGTCCATTCTTTATTCAATATCGCATAGATGCAGGTGTCCTCATACCGTGGTGTCCCGTCAGGATAACATACAAACGATATGAACTCTTTCATACATCTCTCATACCTCATTCCGAGGCGTTTGCACAACCTTTTCGACCGCAAGTTATCGTCTTCGACAAATCCGTAAACACGCCGTGCACCGGCATCACAAAAGAGGTAGTCCAAAAATTCTGTTGCCGCTTCGTAGGCCAGTCCTTTGCCCTCAAAGCGTTGGTTGAAGTGCCAGCCCACACTAAATGTATCAGTATATTCACGCAAGGCGAAAACATCACCAATGATGAAATCGTCTTCCTTCAGACATACGGCATAGCGTAACATATCCTTTGGAGTATTGGATATATAAGCCAGCGCAGATTCCTCTGAATACAGACGATCGTCAGCAAAGCAATTAACACGTGGATGGGAGAGGTATTCCAATAAGCCCACGGCATCCTTCTCCTGAAAGTTTCTGATTATAAGATTCTTTGTTTTAATAATCATATAGCAATTTTAGGGTGCAAAATTAACGTGTATTTAATGCGCTTACAATCGGAATACAATCGAAACGGAGAAAACCGCCTCCGAAACGACGGAAACGGCTTCTGAAATGTCAGCTATCGCAAATTCTTCAATTTATCAAATTGTATAATCCGGTCAGAGACTTCCAGAGATTGCTTTATCCTCAGCAGTTCATCGCGGGATAAAGACAAGGTATCTCCCTTTATACCTTTTTGGGGGCTAATGGCAACACCCGGTTTCCCTGAATCAAGAATACTTTGCCCGATGCCGCTCCACCGATAATTTTCCAGCCCCAACAAGTTTAAGAGTGTGGTATAAATATCCACCTGCCCCATGACCTTTGTATAATACATCGCTACGGGAGAGTTTAATACAATGAACGGTGTAAACTCGTTCTCCGAAACGATTCCTTTTCCTGCTTTTATATGGCACAACCCTTTACGGTGGTCCGCCAGTCCTTCGTGGTCGCCGGTTATCACCACCATTGTCCGCTCGTATTCGGGGCGTGTTTTCAGATATTCCACGAATTTCCCGATGGCTTCGTCCGTGTAATGCGCCACGGTCATATAGTCTGCCATGACTTCGGGAATCCGATTGGAGAAATGGACGGATTTAAGTGATTCGGGCATCTTGAACGGCGCATGACCGGAGTATGTGACCATCTGGATAAATATGTTTTCACCGGAATGCCAAATCTCCCCGTTTTCCATCTTTTCCCTGCATTGGCTAAAAAAAGCCCGGTCGCCCAACCGTTTCCGGTTTCCGAATGTTTCCACCAGCCGGAAATCAGGATGAGAGATAATGGTATCTATTCCGAAACTCTGTGCTACTGCTCCTTGATTCCATGTTTTTGTCTTATCCACAGTGAGGAGATAGTTGCGTGTAGCCTTCAGTTCTTTCATCGCCTTGGGCAGAGTATGGTATGTGTTGAAAGGAAACCGGCAACTGTATGCACCGGTCCGCAATGGCAACAGACCGGCGAGCACAAGCAACTGGGCGTCAATGGAACGCCCGCCATTGACCTGTGTAAGTACATGGGGTGCATACAGTGTGGTCGGCTCCTTTAGAAGTTTATTGAGATAGGGAGTGATTTCCTGATTCTCCACCGTGAGATTCAGTACTCAACTTTCCAGAGATTCGGCCAGGATAAAGATGCAGTTGTCTCTGGATTCAATGTCCGGCTTGGGAATTAATGCAGGTCTCTCCGAAAGCCAAGTGTGTATTTCATGTTCCTGTTTTTCCGTAAGTTCAAGCTGTTCATCGGCGTAGTCAAAATAGAGCGTGCCGAACAGTGTATAAAGCGGTGGACCACTTGCATGTCGATGGGCAGACGATTTCAGGTTCCTATATATTGTAAGGAAACCACCTTGTATGGAAAGGTTGACGGCCAACAACGCACATAAGGATATGAGCAGTGTGAAATAGGCACGTCTGCCAAACGGAAATATGATTTTCGACCGGCAGTCTCTCCAAAAACATAAAAACACGGCGATGGCAGTCGATGCCGGGAACAGTCCATCGCACCATCGGAATGAGGCTGTTACGCTCGGTAGAAAATCAACCAGATTTCCTGCCAACAGGTAACTTGACAAGGGGATAGCGGAATAGTAGCTCCGATAGTACAGCAAATTAGCCACCAACCATATATCCAGTATCACCATAACAAGTATGCTTGCCGCTATACGCCTTGTCAGTATGTAGGGAACGGATAAAATAAGGGTAGCGGCAAGAACCGTAGCATACGACTCCCAACACGAGAAAGGAGTAAAGGTGGTATAATAGCACCATATCGCATTAAACAGGAGGAACTTGAACAGGACTCCTGCCATTGGAATGACAGATAGCATCCTGCTACCCGTTTCATTCTTCTTTTCTTGTCTATCGGCTGTCATTGGCGTTTGTATATTCTGTCCAGCAGTTTATTGCCCAACAAGGGACGATAATGTCCTGCTTCGTAATAGTTGTGGTAATCTTCTGTAAATTCGTTAATGCCGCTGAAATCATACACATTCTCTTTTCCGAAAATGCCTTGTAAGATTTCTCTGTCATCCGGGTGCAGCTTTTTCTGATTATAATCCGGACTGATTAGGACACGTATTGAGGTGCCATGACGGCGCAGGACTTCCATGATTTCATCCAACACTATCCGTTGCCTGTGGAATATGGCAGGTTCAGCTATCGTAGCAGTACCGTCCCGTTCGGGAAACTCTTTTTTACGGTTTTCCCAATACGCCTCGCCTTCCTGTTTTATCTGCTTCTCACGAGGATTGAACGCATCATTGTTCTTCGAATCACGTATCCTTCCATGAGGATTCATCCGCTTCATGTCCGGTTCTACATTTCCTGTTATGCGGTATTTCAAGTAAGGGAACAAGAAATCGGGTGTTGCGAATGCCTGTAAGAACTCCAGTTGCACGGTAAGCGGATTACGCCCCGATACAGCAGCCGGAAGTATATGACTGGCTCCCGTCAGGAGTTCAAAACGTGAAAGGGAGGTACGGTCGAGAATCATCAGCACATTCTTTATCTCCGCGCCTTCACGGTCAAGGGCACGGAGTTTGAGGCTTATCGCTTTCATACTCTCTGCATTGCCGAAAAGGCGGATGGCACGGTCGCCGGGAGCAAGATATTTTTCCCATTCTCCACATCGGAATGCCATCGCACATGAATTGCCCAGGATAAAAGAATTGAAATGCACACTATCTTTATGGTTTTGGTATATCTGCCAACCTACCTGCTGTTCGTTGAGCATGACATCCGAATCATATACGTCATATTTGCGAAGTACCATGAAAGGGTCATCGTAAACATAAAGGGCAATCAAAGCCCAAAACGGTATGGCGAACAGTACCGATTTTCGGACAAGGCGAAGGAAAGCCTGTCGTTTGCGAAGGCTTTCGTCAGTAATAGTTTCCTGTATATTTTCCATCAGAATTGCAGATATATGAAGTTCTCCGTGCCGAATTTGCCATAGGCGAACAGCGCGAACACGATTAAATAGTAGATAGTCCAGCGTAACAGAATAGGCTGCCTTTCAAGACGGTGGTGCTGGTTACGTTTGGACATCAGATAGTCGTAAAGCAGCACCAGCAATAATGCGGCACCTGCCACGATGCAGATGTGGTCGGACATACCGATATTGATTTCTTTCCAGCTCGCATGGGTCTGAAAAGAGATATTCCGTAGGAAATAGAATGCGTCGGAAACGGACTGCGCTTTGAAGAACACCAACGATACGGCAAAAATAAGGTAGGTGCGGATGACCGAGAGCGTGGCGAACAGCCGTCCCCCAATATGTTTCCTTACCTTGTTCCGTATTCTTTCAGTCCTTAGTTCCCATACAATCACAAGTCCCTGTATAAATCCATAGACGGCAAATGTCCATCCTGCACCGTGCCATACGCCCAAAGCAATAAATGTCACCATAAGGCTTGCCGCCACACCCCACTGTCCCCAACGACGTGTGAACGATGACAGGGGCAGAAAAAGATAATCCCGTACCCAGGAGGAAAGGGAAATGTGCCAGCGGCGCCAAAACTCAGCCGTGGTTTGGGCGGCGAAGGGATGCGCAAAGTTGGGTGACAGTTTCAATCCGAACAACATTCCTATTCCAATCGCCATGTCCGTGTAGCCGGAGAAATCGGCATAAAGTTCGATGGGATAAAGAAGACATGCCATAAGCAGTTGTACACCCGATGCGGTATGCATCGAACTGAACACACCGTCAATATAGGGTGCTATATGGTCGGCAAGTACCAATTTTTTCACCAATCCCACCACAATCAGTCTCAAGCCATAAGTCATCATGGCATAGGATGCCGGAGAGAGTTTCCGGACTTGCGGAAGCAAATCGGCGGACCGCTCAATGGGACCTGACAAGAACTTCATGAACAGAAGCATGTAAAGCATGAAATCTATCGGACGGCGTTCCGCCTTTTCCTCCTCCCAATAGACTTCCGTCAAGTAACCGATGGCCTGGAATGTATAGAAAGACATTCCCAATGGGAAAATAAAACCTGAGTCTCCGGTTAGCCGGTTGGCATACCTGAAACCAATCCAGCAGAGGACAAGACAGGATATGCCGCCCCAGTAAATCAAACGGGAACCTCTTCCTTTCTCATGGGCTTGCTCAATAAGTATCGCTGTGCCGTATGTGAAAAGGCTTACAACCAGTGCCGTGACAAGGAACACGGGATTGAAGTATCCGATGAAAACTCCACTTGCCGCAAGCAGAACAAACTTCCGTCCTTTATCACTGACAAAATGATATAATGTGAAACAAAGCAGGAACAGCAGGACAAATTCAAGGGAAATGAATGACATTACTTTTTCCTCCTATTCCTATTTGGCCTTATTCTTGATGGTATGACAAAGGTCGCCCACATTTTTCAGTTTCACTATCTCGCGGAACGAGAAACGCACGCCGAACTTATTCTCTATCTCAGTGATTAGTACCATATTGGTCAGCGAATCCCATCCGTCCACATCGTGGGCAGTGGTGCTTTCGGACAATGTGATGTCGTCTCTCTTTAACACTTTTCTGAATATTCCGTTCAGTATCTCCAATAATTCTGTTGTATCCATATACTTGATTGTTTATTTATTGAGTGATGTACTTTAATAGTTGGTTCCGGTCAATTTTGTTGCTGTTGTTTTGTGGAAAACAAGGGATGAAGTGGATGCGCCGGGGCAACATATAAGGCGGCAGATGGCTTTGCATATACCGTTCGAGGCTTTCCGTATCCTCCGCCTCCTTTTCTATGGCAAGGTGCAGTTCGCAACTTCCGTCCGTAGCATAAACCGGCAATACGACAGCGTTACAGCCATGCTTGTAAAACGCTTTAACGTGGTATTCAATATCACCCAATTCTATTCTGAAACCTTGTATCTTTACCTGCGTGTCTTTACGGCCACAGTAAATAATATCTCCGTCAGCGTCAGCTTGACAGAGGTCTCCGGTACGGTAATAGAGTTTTCCAAAGGGAGTCGTAACAAAACATCCGGCCGTCTTTTCGGGGGCACGCCAATATCCGCGCATGAGTTGCGGTCCGGCAATCCACAGTTCACCGGTCTCTCCGGCAGAAAGCTGCTTGCCCGACAGGGATGCAATCATGTAGTCCATACCCGGGAAAGGCTTCCCGATTGCCGCCATGCCGTTATGGTGTTTGGCTCCTTCAGCCGGGATAACATACGAAGTGCAGTAGATGGTGGCTTCGGTCGGTCCGTAGAGGTTGATTACCGTGGCATTGGGTATGCAAGGACGAAATTCGTCGAGCAGATTCACGTCAGTGGCTTCGGCTGTGACGATGAGATAGCGCAAGTCCGGAAAACTGATTTCCCCGAAATAAGGACGTGACAGCCGAAGTACGGAAGGTGCCACTGCCGCAAACGTAAGGCGATGGCGCTCCATGATATCCAGTACGTTCAGGTATTTCATCCCTTTCTGCGGAACAGCATAGACACACGCCCCGAGGGTAAGGGGATAAAGAAACGACACGACAGAGACATCGAATGTCAGTTCGAACATCTGAAGCATACGGTCGTTTTCGTCCAACTCCCATCCTAAAGCGCGATAAGCCTTGTAGAAAGCATTCAAGTTCCTTCGGGAGATAGGAACACCTTTGGGTTCGCCTGTACTTCCTGACGTGAAGATGATGTAAGCCGGCACATCGGGATTAACGTCATACGTCACCACGCCGTAATGCGAGGTTTGCCGGTGTGAGGAGACACACACACGTCCGGCACTGATGTCAGGAGGAAGTATATCGCCGTTCTCTCCACTGTAAAGCAACAGGCAAATGCCGGATTGCCGGGCTATCCGACAGTTGCGTTCTGCCGGATAATCGGGATGCAACATGACGTATGTTTTTCCGGAAAACAGCACCGCCAAAATGGATGCGTAGGTTTCCATACGGTTTTCAGCCGTGATACCGATGATGTCTTCTTTGAGATTTCTCAGCGTTTCACAAATGCTTCCAGCCAATCCGAACAACTCTTGATAGGTATAAGTCCGGTCGTCAATAACCAGTGCCGGGCGCATAGTATGACGATTCGATGCCTGGACTATAGCGGCCAGCATATCTACATCATTTCTCTTCTCCATAATTTGTATGCTCTCTGTTTATATTTTCTTGTTCCGTTTGCGGCTCATGCAGCACAGCTTTCTCTTTGGAGATGCCGGGGTTAGTGCCAATCATCCACAAGAAATGAGGAAAAGGCAATGTAAGTTTCACGGTGCTTCTATTATTAGTTGTTTCCATCATTGTTCAATCCAAATTACCTTGATTTATTCCTTCTTCAACTGGGTTAATAACACATGTGAGGTTTTATATGCTCCGCCAAACGTCAGTTCGTAGTTAATACTATTCTTTGTTTGGTTTTCAAAGAGAACTATACGGGTTACATGAGGCGATGCCGATAAAATTTCTATTTTGCCCCATTCTTTTTCGCAAATAGTATAGGGCAATTGCCGTTTTAAATCGGTATCGGTAATTTCATAAAGATAGTCCCCCATTTTGAATTGAGAAAGAAATCCGTTGTCTGCATTCTTACCTATAGCGGTAAAAGTTATTTCTCCTCCTGCATGGTCAATCTCCCCATAATAAGAAATTCCATTGGTGAGGGGAGACAGGGTTACACCTGTTGTCTTAAACTCGATGTTTTCGAATTTCTCATCTTCATTTCCGCAAGAGGCAAAACTCAAGCAGCCAATGACACTCATAATTATCAACGATATATAGTATTTCATCTTTTTATTATATATTCAAATAAAATCTTATGCCTTTTAAGCCTATTTGATAGGCTGTTTAATAGTCACTGTCACTTGTTCCGCTTTGTTGGATGGATTATAAAGCAGACTCCCGCATGAACTCATGCACATCATCCATCCGCATAGCAGAATCCATATAGCAACAGTCG
>CAZAZA010000096.1:0-11565 GCA_964489495.1 uncultured Bacteroides sp. | reverse complement strand
GGCTCGAACTCTCGACCCAATGATTAAGAGTCATTTGCTCTACCAACTGAGCTACTGAGTCATTTGCAATGGTCGTATTTCCAATTGCGATGCAAAGTTAGACACTTTTTTGAAATCAGCCAAATTTTTGGCTGACTTTTTACAAAAAAATATTTTGAAAACTTTGTCTGATGTCATAAAAATCAGAACAGCAGATTGATACATCCCATTATGAAGCCGAGAAGCGCTCCAAGCCATACGATGGCGCGAAGCTCTTTATTCATCACCTCAAGTATAAGTCGTTCTGACTCGCGTTCGTCCATTTCGAGAATGCGTGTCTCGACAATGCGGCTTATGTTGACGGCTTCGAGCACGCGGGGAAGCCGTTCGGTGATGAGCATTCGATAGAACTGCACTGTCATTGCCGACAGGTTGTCGACCAGATCGGCATGGTCGGTGAAGATGCGGCGCATCGGAGTGGACAGCAGCGAGTCGAATTGGTCGCCGACAAGGCGGTCGACCATCTCGGCCGAGTGTTCGCGGAGCATTGAGTCGATGTTCTTGGCAAGCAACTTCTCGGCCGGCGCGGCAATGACTGCAAGAAACTGGTCGGCCCCGAATCGTCCGAAAAGACTCGACCTGGTTTTGTCAATGGCATGGCTGATTACCATACGGGCTATCTGTGATCCAAGTGGTGATTCGGCAAGGGCGTTGTGAATTTGCCGCGACAAGCCGGATGATGCTCCTTTGCAAGCCTGCTCGATTTCCTCCGAAGAGAGATAGTGAAGGAGATATTCTCGCAGTGTTTCATCGTTTGAACGCTGTGTTGCCGCAAAACTGTCGATAGCCGATGTGATTTTTGAAATCATGTCGTCTGACAGGAGTGTGCGTTCGAGCACTTCGCGGTTCATCAGGTTCTTGCTGATAGCTTCGCCTATCGACGCGGCGATGCGTCCCTTCTCCTTGGGGATAATTCCCGGGGTGAACGGCACATGGATTCCCAGGATATACTTGGCCTTTCGTGGCCGGAACAGCATTCGGATAGCTATGTCGTTGGTGATATATCCGATAACCGCGCCTATTACCGGGCGCATCATTATGGAGAGGATTGTCAGCATTTTTATTGTGTTGTAATTGACAAATTATGGTTAATTTTGCCGTCGTTATGGAAGAACAACTGCCAATACCAGACTGGGCGCGTGAGACCGACTGCGCCATCACCGTGTGCGACTCCGACTGTCGCATAATCTATATGAACGACAGCTCCCGTCGTATCAACTCGCCTGATTGCGACATTATCGGCATGGACCTTCGCCGGTGCCACAACCCACGGTCGGTGGGGATTATCGAGCGTCTCCTCGCTACGGGAGGCACCAATTGCTACACGATTACCAAGCGCGGACAGCGCAAAATGATTTACCAGACTGCCTGGCGCAAGGATGGTGTGGTGTCGGGTCTCGTCGAAATCTCGATGGTAATTCCCGACGATATGCCTCATTACGACAGGGATAGACTCTGAGAGCGGTCCTTGTCAAGTTCCTCGCGAAGAAACGGCGCAGTCGGCGAATCAGCCAGTGCCACTTCTTCAGGAGTACCCTGAGCCATTATTATTCCGCCGTTGCGGCCGCCTCCCGGACCCATGTCAATGACCTCATCCGCCACCTTTATAACATCGAGGTTGTGCTCTATCACTAAGACAGTATTACCTTTGTCGACAAGGCGGTCAAATACAGCAATCAAGGTCCGGATGTCGTCGAAATGCAGGCCTGTTGTCGGTTCGTCGAGAATAAAAAGGGTCCGGCCTGTGTCGCGTTTGGCCAGTTCGGTAGCCAGCTTCACGCGTTGGTTCTCTCCTCCGGAGAGCGTCGACGAAGGTTGCCCGAGTTTGATATATCCCAGCCCGATGTCTTTAAGCGTCTGTATCTTGCGGCGGATAGAAGGCACTGCGTCGAAAAACTCCACGGCCCGGTCGATAGTCATGTCAAGGACATCGGCTATTGACTTGCCCTTGAACCTTACCTCGAGAGTCTCGCGGTTATAACGTTTGCCCCCGCATGCCTCACATGGCACCAGCACATCGGGAAGGAAATTCATTTCAATCGTCCGATAACCGTTGCCTCCGCATGCGTCACACCGGCCTCCGGCCACGTTGAATGAGAAACGTCCTGGCTTATAGCCACGGATCTTGGCCTCTGGAAGGCTGACGAAAAGATTGCGTATGTCGGTGAACACGCCGGTGTATGTCGCAGGATTTGAGCGGGGCGACTTGCCTAGGGGCGACTGGTCGACTGTCACGACCTTGTCGATATTTTCCAAGCCTTCTATAGAGCGGAAAGGAAGCGGCTGACGCTGAGAACGGTAGAAATGGGCTGCGAGGACCGGCTGGAGTGTGGCGTTGACCAGCGACGATTTGCCGCTACCGGACACACCGGCCACACATATGAGTTTGCCGAGATTGAGTGTGAGGTCGACATTGCGCAGATTGTTCCCTGTAGCTCCGACGAGGCGGAGCTGAAGACCGTTGCCGGGACGACGTTCGGAAGGCACGGCAATCGATTCGCGTCCGTTGAGGTAGCGGGCGGTAAGGGTGTCGCCTGCGAGCATCTGGGCCGGCGTGCCTTGAAACACCACGTCGCCTCCGTCTGCGCCGGCTTTGGGGCCTATGTCTACCACGTAGTCGGCCTCGGTCATCATGTCGCGGTCGTGCTCGACCACTATTACCGAGTTTGACGCGTCGCGCAGGCGTTTTAACGAATCGATAAGGCGCCGGTTGTCGCGCTGGTGCAGCCCGATGCTTGGCTCGTCGAGAATATAGAGTACGTTGACCAGTTGCGATCCTATCTGTGTGGCGAGCCTTATGCGCTGGCTCTCGCCGCCCGACAGCGAAGCCGAGGAGCGGTCGAGCGACAGGTAGTCGAGCCCTACATCCACAAGGAAACCAAGTCGTGTGCGTATCTCCTTAAGAATCTCGCGGGCTATTATGCGCTGAGTAGGCGAAAGCTTGTCTTCGACATTATTTGTCCACTCGTAGAGAGCCGATATATCGAGATGTGAGAGCTCCGCAATGTTCTTGCCGTCGATAAAAAAGTGCAGGGCCTCGCGGTTGAGCCGCTGTCCGTGGCATTCAGGGCAAATGGTCTGTGAGAAAAACTGGTCGCTCCATTTCTGAGCCGTTGCAGAGGCCTCCTCCGACTGTTGCATCTCAATATACTTCACGATGCCCTCATACGGGATGAAGTAGTTTGAAGTACTCATGGTCTCGTTCTGGATGACGAGCCGTTCGGTGGTGCCGTGGAGAATGTCGCTTAGGGCTTCGTCTGGCAGTTCGTTGATCGGAGTTCGTACGGTGTGGCCGTATTTCCGGCAAATAGCATCGATTTGCCAGAAAATCATAGTGTTGCGCTGTTTGCCCAACGGTGTTATACCTCCCGCGGCAATCGACAGTTTGTCGTCAGGAATCAGTTTGGCGCGGTCGATGGTGTTGACGGTTCCGAGTCCCTTGCAACATGGACATGCCCCCTGGGGCGAATTAAATGAGAAATTGTGCGGGGCCGGTTCGCGGTAGGAAATTCCGCTTTCAGGGTCCATCAGCGACTGGCTGTAGAAGCAGGCTTTGTCGTTATCGACATCATATACCATAAGCTGCTTCTCACCCTGGGCGAGGGCATCACTCACGGTGTCACGCAGCCGTGCGACATCTTTCCGTGCGACCTTGAGCCGGTCGATAACCAGCTCGATAGAGTGGTTGCGGTAGCGGTCGAGTTTCATGTCGGGCGTGATTTCGCGCAGGGCACCGTCGACACGCACAGTCAGAAACCCTTTTTTACGCAGTTGCTCGAACAGGTCGCGGTAATGACCCTTGCGGTTGCGCACCAGCGGTGCAAGGATATATATTTTGTGTCCGTCATATTTTTCGAGGATAAGGTCGACAATGCGTTCCTCGGTGTATTTCACCATCGGGAGGCCGGAGATATAGCTGCGTGCCTCTCCTATGCGGGCATAAAGAAGACGCAGGAAATCATAGATTTCGGTCGTGGTGCCGATGGTGCTTCGAGGGTTGCGGTTGACCGTTTTCTGCTCGATGGAAATAACCGGGCTGAGTCCGGTTATGTTGTCGACATCCGGGCGTTCGAGACCGCCAAGCAGATTACGGGCATAGGCCGAAAAAGTCTCGATATAGCGCCGTTGGCCCTCGGCATAGATAGTGTCGAATGCCAGCGACGATTTCCCGCTCCCGCTGAGACCCGTGATGACGGTCAGAGCGTTGTGCGGTATGTCTACGTCGATATTCTTAAGATTGTTGACACGCGCGCCG
The DNA here is from genome assembly GCA_964489495.1 of uncultured Bacteroides sp. Classification (GTDB taxonomy): domain Bacteria; phylum Bacteroidota; class Bacteroidia; order Bacteroidales; family Muribaculaceae; genus Paramuribaculum. The sequence goes on along the minus strand of CAZAZA010000096.1, from coordinate 7,271 downwards.
CGCACGGAGAGCATGTCGGAACGGTTTATTTCGATATCCATTTGTCGTTATAGGTTACGTGCTTCTGCGAGCTGCGTCTGAGCGACTTGTCGACAGGTATTTTCACCTCGTAAGTCTTTCCGCTCTTGTTGGTCAGCTTGCGGTCGCGAATCCATGGATTGTGGTCGCGCAGCTGCAGGTAGCTTATATTATGGTCGGAAGCCCATGTCACCCAGTCGTCGACAGGGCCAGACACTTTCACGATTTTGTATTCATAGGGCTGATATAGGTCCGAAGCCTTCAGCCGGTAGCCGAATGCCTGAGGGTTTTCGAGAATGGCCTTCATGGCGAGCATCCTGAAAATGTAGCGCGAGGTCTCCTGATTGAGGAAGAGGTCGTAGGCGCTCTCCTGCTGCTGTCGGCCAAGTTCGCGAGAGATGCGTCCCTGGCCTCCGTTATAGCTCGCCGCCACCGATTCCCAGTTTCCATATTTGGCATAAGCCTGTTTTAGAAATTTACATGCGGCTGCGGTGGCCTTTTCGGGGTGGTAGCGTTCGTCGACTTCGTCGTTCACCTCAAGACCGAATTCCTTGGCTGTGGCCGGCATGAACTGCCACAGTCCCGCAGCTTTCGCGCCGGAGTAGGCCAGCGGGTTGAGGTAGCTTTCGATGCAGGCCAGGTAAACGAGGTCGGCCGGAAGACCGTTTGCCTTGAGGATGGGCAGTATGACGGGAAAGTAGCGGTTGGCGCGTTTGATGGTGAGCATGGTATTGCCGTGTGAATAAGCCATTGAGCCCAGCTCGCGGTCGAGTCGTTCGAACATGTCGGTGCGGTCGAGGTCGACCTTTTCGCCGCAAAAGGTCATCGACTCGGGTATATACGGGTTATAGACAGGCGACATCACGGGATGTGACTCGCGGTGGTGGCTTCCGGCTCCGTACACAGGCAGTACCGGGGAGGACAAAAGCGCGGCAGTCAGTAATGAGAATGCAAAATGTTTCATAGGTAGTCTAACAATTGTATGATGCAGGATGTTTCCGTATAGGAAGGTCATTTGTATCCCACAATGTTTATATCGCCCGCTTTGTCCCAATTGCGTCCGTCGGCTCCGGTGGCTTTTATGACGTAATAATATACGCCTGCAGGTACGAGTTTCCCGTTATATTTTCCGTCCCACCCATCGGCAGGATTGTCAAATTCGCACATCTTCACGCCCCATTTGTTGAAAATGTGGCATTCAAACCGCACAATCGATTTGTAGCTGACTTTCCATATGTCGTTCACGCCTTCGGTGGTCCCCGGCGAGAATGCATTGGGTATCTTCAGGTCGGATTCGCCGACCGACACCTTGTAGGTATCGCCGGTATATTCGCATGAAGCGTCGTCGTTGGCTGCTACAAAGCGCACGTAAGTGTCGCCGGCTTCGGTGAATGTATGGTCGAATGACAGCTCGTTCGAGCGGTAGTCGATAAATTCAAATTCGGCATCGCGTGCCATCTGCCATTCGGTGAATATGGCAGCGTCGGTGACAACGGCTTTGAAGGTGACATCCACCGGGGCAGAGCCACCGATTTCCTCGTTCTCGACTTTCTGCTCGTTGTCGTTCTCTCGCATATGCTGTATGGCTTCGCTGTAGCCGTCGACAGCAACAGGGCGCATGCGTTCGCTCGACACGCTCTTTGCCATTCCCCATGTCTGCAGAAACCGGTCGCCTGTCACTGTGAAATCGGTCTCGCACAGCGGGGCAGGCAGACTGACGTTTTCGCCAAGCGACGGACGCGACTCGTTCTTCTCAACTGGCACGAACTCTTTGCTCTCGTCACTGAATGCGAGCGACGAGTAGGATATGTTTATATCACGGTCAATTTCGATGGTTCTTCCGTTAATGGATGTGTAGGTCATTCTCGGTGCCGAGCCTTCAATATGCAGCTGGGTTGTTCCGCAGTCGTTGTCGCCTATATTGACAGCGTTGATATTGTAGGGTACAGAGCTCCAGTCCGTCACCCAGAAATAAAACACTTGTCTCTCGCCATCCTTGATGAGGTAGCCTGCGTCAGGTTCTATATTGTCGAGAATCAGTTTGCCCCCTTCGTTCCTGACCGTAATCGGTTCGGCAAATCCGCCGCCTCGGCTATCGAACCGGCTACATGTAAGTGTGGAGGATTCATCTGCAGGTGTGTACTCGGCTGACAGGCCGTCAGTCGTGTAGACAACATATACGGCATCGAGTCCCGACGATGGTTCGGGTTTCAGCTCCACCGGTGTATGGACTGCCCCGTTCCAACTAAGGCCGGCGGCAAAAACGGTGGTCGGCAGCAATGAAATAAAAACTATGATATATCGTAAAATAACATACTTCATAATAGATTATAACGTTAATCGTGGGGCGCTTATTGTTGTTGTGGAAGAAATGGATTATATTTGCAGACTAAATGAAATCAGCAATGGATGTTCCCCAACTCACTATAGTGATACCTGTACGCAACCGGCCCGAATTGATCATGCGGGTGCTCGAATGCGTTGAGCAGGCGTCGGGAATGTCTGTTTTTGATGTGATAGTCGTCGACAATGGTTCGACTGACGACACCGCGTCGGTGGTTCGCGACAAGCTCGCCGGAATGAAGCCGGGCGGGGGAGCTATGTTGTGCTTGATTTCAGAGTCGACTCCCGGGGCGTGTGCAGCCCGAAACAAAGGACTGTCGGTGGTACGCACGCCCTATGTGATGTTTTTTGATTCCGACGACATGTTCAACCCCGAATTGCCGGGACGTATAATCGAAGCAGTCACTATGTCGGATCCCGACCTCGTGTTGTGGGAAGTTGAACGCACCGACGGGGCTTATATACCTCCTACGCGCCGGTGGCAGCAGCGCGGGCATCATTTGTTTCATGCCTCGCTGTCCACACAGCGATATGCGGTGCGTACGTCGCTTGTGCGCGGTGTCGGGGGGTGGAATGAGTCGCTTCCGGTCTGGAACGACCTTGAACTTGGTGTCAGGTTACTCGGAGCCTCACCGGTGGGCTGCTATCTTGAAGGAAAGCCACCCGTTTCATTTTTTTCCCATCCCGAGTCAATTACCGGCAGAAAGTTCAGCGACCGTCCCGGTCAGCGTGAACGTTCGCTCGATGCGATTGAGGCTTTCTACCGCAAGTCCGGTATGACCGACATGCTTGCCATGGTTGATGCACGTCGATTGATACTCGCCGACATTTACCGCCGCGAAGGCGACATCGCTGCCGCTTCAGCCCTCACAAAACTTGTCGGCTCACACCGCTACAACCTCCGTCGCAGGTTAAGTCTGAAGGCCGTAGCCCTGACGCAACGCCTTTTCGGCCACGGCGGCTCCGCCGTCGCCCTGCGCCTGCTGTGACAAAGAGTTGGATGTCAAGTCCTCTTATCTGTTTATAGAGCGATGGTAATATATCTGAGCGTTTGGGTAGCGGATTATAGGTTGAAAATTTCAATATTTCGATTTCTGTGGTCAGCTCTTGTGATTTTATCGCGATAAATTGGGTTAATTGTAGAGAAAATGGTTAAATCTTGTCAAATTTATTGTGGCGTTGTTAAGGTTTGTTGGAAGATGAACGTTTTCCGCGCTGAAAATGTTACCTTAAGAAGGTAATTGGATTACCTTTGTCATCTCTTTAGTGAATTAAAGATTGTTATCTATGGTAAATCTTTTGACAGACCTTGCTGCACGCAATGCCGCCAAGTATGGCAGCCGCGAAGCATACAGTCATCTTGTCGGCGACCGCTGGGAGACTGTTGACTGGCTTTCGTTCAGCCGTGATATCGACTGCGTGGCATGTGCATTGGAAATTATAGGTGTCAAGGAGACTGACAACCTTGCAATATTTTCAGCCAACAGGCCGGAAGTCCTGATTACTGATTTCGCGTCATATGCCAATCGTGCCGTTCCCGTATCGATTTATTCTACCAGCTCGCAGGAGCAGGTTGAGTATATAGTGAACGACTCCGGTGCAAAGATCCTGTTTGTAGGCAACCGCGAACAACTTGATATAGCCGTCAAAGCTTTTGACAAATGTCCGAATCTGAAGCATGTCATAGTTTTTGACACAATCGCATTGTCACAATATGACCGTGAACGCGTGATGCTTTTTGCCGATTTCGTCACGCTCGGACAGTCGGCCTCAAGCGACTGCCGTGCCGAAATCGAAGCAAGGCGCATGCGTGCTACGGAGGACGATATTGCCACAATCATCTACACGTCGGGCACTACCGGTGAGCCGAAAGGGGCAGTCCTGCCGCACTCTTGTTTTAATGCGCAGCTTCGCACGCATCGCGACCGTCTCGTCACGGTGAGCGATGCCGATACTTCGATTTGTTTCCTTCCCTTGAGCCATATATTTGAAAAGGCATGGACCTACTTCTGCCTGTGGATGGGAATCCGCGTGGCTGTCAATCAGGACCCGCACCGTATCCAGCAGTCGCTGAAAGAAGTGAGGCCGTCGTGCATGTGCTCGGTTCCCCGTTTCTGGGAGAAAGCCTACAGCGCGATTCAGGACAAGATCGGCTCAATGAGGGGAATGCAGCGGCAGATGGTACTTACGGCACTTCGCATTGGGCGTCGCCGCAACCTGCAGTATGTAAGAAATGGCCGTCCTGCACCGTGGTGGCTTGAACGGGCATACAGATTTTTCGACAAGCGTGTGTTCAAAAAACTGCGCAAGGCTATGGGCGTTGAAAACGGAAATATTTTCCCGACAGCCGGAGCACCGCTGTCTGCGTCGATCGTCGAGTTTTTCCACGCTGTGGGCGTAAACATCGTGATAGGTTACGGCCTGTCGGAGACTACGGCCACAGTGAGCTGTTTCCCTCAGTACGGTTACGAGATAGGCACTGTCGGCACACCGATTCCCGGAGTGGAGGTGCGCATCGGCGAACATGACGAGATTCTTGTGAAAGGTCCGACGGTGATGAGAGGATATTACAACAAACCCGAGGCCACGGCTGAGGCTTTTACCGAGGACGGATGGTTTCGTACGGGTGATGCCGGGCGTGTAGACGAGCATGGAGCGATAGTTCTGACCGAACGTCTGAAAGACCTGTTCAAGACCTCAAACGGCAAGTATATCGCGCCTCAGGCTCTTGAAAGCCGCCTCGGCGAGGATAAATACATCGATCAGGTGGCTGTGATCGGCGATCAGCGCAAGTATGTGACCGCCATAATTATTCCAGCCTTCGAAGCCTTGGCAGAATATGCCCGCAAGAAGCATATACAGTATAAATCGCTGGAAGACCTTGTACGCAACAGCGAAATCATCAAGATGATTCAGGATCGCGTTGACAAGCTTCAGGCCAATTTCGCCGGTTTTGAGCGTATCAAGAAATTCACTCTTCTCCCTCAGGCATTCACGATGGAAGCCGGAGAGCTTACAAATACTCTCAAAATCCGCCGTCCGGTTATCTGCGACCGCTATTCGGCAGAAATCGAGGCAATGTATGCCTGACAAACAAGGTGGATAGTTTGACGAAATTGCATTAACACAATGCCCGGCCACTCCGATGCAACGGTTGGCCGGGCATTATTCGTTGTTCCACGACCATGTATTGTAGGGGCGTACGGCCGTGCGCCCGGTCCGTATGGCATGCCACAACCTGGGTGTGAATATAAATGATTGGAAATAACAATCCCCCGCAGGGTTTCCGGTAACGGAATGCCTGCGGGGGATTGCTGTTGAAGTTATAGCTATAGGATTGATAGCGTTAATCAGGCACGCACCTTCTTGGCTGCGCGGCGCGAGTCGGTGAGGTAAGCAACCGGGGCTGCCACGAAGATGGTGGCGCATGTGCCGATAATCACACCGAAGATAAGCGCGAACGTGAGCGAGCGGATTGAGTCACCGCCGAGGATGAAGATGCAGAGGAGCACGAGCAGAGTCGAGGTCGAGGTCATAATTGTACGACCGAGAGTCGAGTTGATCGAAGAGTTGATTGTCTCGAAGAAGCTCTGCTTGGGATAGAGGCCGACATTCTCACGTACACGGTCGAACACAACCACGGTATCGTTGATTTGATAACCGATCACGGTAAGGATGGCGGCTATGAACGACTGGTCGATTTCCATCGCGAAGGGGAATACGCCCCAGAACAGCGAATAGAATCCGATAATCGAGAATGCTGTGAAAGCCACGGCAGCAAGTGCGCCCACTGAGAATGCGATGTTGTGGAAACGCAGCAAGATGTAGAGGAACATGGCGATAAGCGAAAGGATAACGGCGATATAAGCTTCGTTACGCATGTCGTTAGCCACGGTCGGTCCTACCTTCTGTGAGCTGAGGATGCCTATCTGGTCATTGGTTGCCGAGAACGATTCGATGTCCATGTCGCCGATTTCGTCCTTAAGGCCGTTGTAGAGGATTTCGGTGATTTCCTGCTCGATGTTGTCCTCGTTGCTGTCGATCTTGTAGTTGGTCGAAACGCGCACCTTGGTATTGTCGTCGATGGTGATTACAGATACCTGAGCGCCGTCGAACAGCGGAACAAGCTTCTCACGAATATCCTCAGTGTTGATCTCATGGTCGAACTGTACCACATAGTTGCGGCCGCCCGAGAAGTCGATGCCCTGGTTGAGGCCGCGGACAAAGAGCGAAATGATGACAATCGCTACGAATGTAAGGCAGATGGTGAAGCTGACCTTGCGGCAGTTAAGGAAGTTGAAGTTAGTGTTGGTGAACATCTTGCGTGAAATCGATGTCGTGAACGTCAGATTCTGGATGGCCTTAGTCTTGGCACCGAGTATGAACACCAGACGAGTGAGGAACACTGCTGTGAAGAACGAGCAGATAATACCTATAATAAGAGTGGTGGCAAAACCCTTGATAGGACCTGTACCGTAGAACAGGAGGATTACACCGGTGATAATCGAAGTGAGGTTGGAGTCGAAGATTGCCGAGAAGGCGTTGCTGTAACCGTCGGCGATAGCCTGATTGGTCTTCTTGCCGGAGCGCAATTCCTCTTTGGTACGTTCGAAGATAAGCACATTGGCGTCGACTGCCATACCGAGCGCAAGCACGATACCTGCGATACCCGAGAGGGTGAGCACGGCCTGGAACGATGCCAGAATGCCGAAGGTGAAGAAGAGGTTGCAGATAAGACCGAAGTTGGCGATCAGGCCGGGGATGAAGCCGTAGATCACGCACATGAACACCATCAGAAGCACGATGGCGAGTACGAACGACCAGATGCCGGCCTCAATGGCCTGCTGGCCCAGCGACGGACCGATGACGGTGTCGGAGATGATGTCGACCTTGGCGGTCATCTTACCCGA